>JAITHG010000288.1 GCA_031280075.1 Eubacteriales Family XIII. Incertae Sedis bacterium
TCGGCAACGCAATTCTACTTTGTTGACTATTATACAGGAAATGGCGGCGACGCGCTACTCGCCCCTCCCGGCATGTCTGCGCCCGCCGAACCCGAGGCGCAATCGCCGTGTCGGCTGGGATTGCGGCAGGCTGTGCCTAGGAAACTGAACGTGTTGGCGCTTTCGATGCGCACGAACACGGAGCTGCCGGGCGCTGCTTGTCCATGGGAATCCTTGAAATTCACGAGCTTGTTGTCAGGTGTCCTGCCGGACAGCATGGTCTCATCCGTCTTGCTCACCCCATCTACCAGCACCGGTTCCGTACCTCCGACGCGAATGAGGTTCTTCTCTAGGGCGATGGCGTTGAGGCGTGCCACCATGCGGTCGAAGCGCTCGTGCACGATCTCTTCCGGGATGCGGTCTGCGTAGGACGCTGCGGGCGTGCCCGTGCGGGGGGAGAAGATGAACGTGAAGGCAGCATCATAACGCACGCGCTCGATGACATCCATCGTGTCCTCGAAATCTTCCTCCGTCTCCCCCGGGAAGCCGACGATGAAGTCCGTCGTGACGGCGATGTCGGGGCGGGCGGCGCGCAGTTTCTCTATGAGGGCAAGATAGCCTTCCTTCGTATACCCTCGGTTCATGCGGGCAAGGACGCGGCTGCTGCCCGCCTGCACGGGCAGGTGGATGTGGGGGCACAGGCTCCAGGTGTCCGCGAAGGCGGAGACCAGCCCGTCCGACAGATCCTTCGGGTGGGAGGTCATGAAGCGGATGCGCTCGATGCCCGAAACCGTGTCCAGCAGCCGGATGAGCCCCGAAAATCCGAGCTGCCCGCCGTGCCAGGAGTTGACGTTCTGCCCGAGCAGCGTGATCTCCTTCACATCGTCCTCCGCCAACGCCCGGACTTCCGACAGGATCGCCTCCGGTGTGCGGCACCGCTCCCTGCCGCGCGTGTAGGGGACGATGCAGTACGTGCAGAAATTGTTGCAGCCCTGCATGATGCTCACATAGGCGCGGTGCCTGTGCCTGCGCTTCGTCGGCAGCCCCTCGGCGATCTCGCCTCCCTCGCAGAGCACCTCAAAATGCCGCTGTCTGCGCTGGGTGCGCTCTGCCTCTGTCTCTTCCAGCAGTCGGGGAAAGGCATCGATGTTGTGCGTGCCGAAGACGATGTCCACCCACGGGAAGACCTCGCGGATGCGTGCGACGACGTGCTCCTGCTGCATCATGCAGCCGCATACGGCGACGATCTTGTCCGGATCTGCCGTCTTGGCGTGCTTGATCTGCCCAAGCGCGCCGAAGAAGCGGTTGTCCGCATTCTCGCGCACGCTGCAGGTGTTGACGACGACGATGTCCGCCTCCATGCGTGCCGCCTTCACGTCCGCGCTGTCATCCGGCATCACGCGCGCGTAGCCCCGAGATTCGAGCATGCCGGCGACCGTCTCGCTGTCGCGCTCGTTCATCTGGCATCCCATGGTTTCGATATGGTACGTTTTTATTTTTGTATTCATCCTTTTCCTATTTTACCTTGAGGCTGACCGACTTCGACTGCCCGTTTGCGAAAAGCGCAGAAAGTGTCGCCCTGCCCCTCTTCATGCCGGTGACCGCGCTGCCTTCCACCCGCACAAGCCCGCCGGCTGCCTTGAGCTGCACGGACGAGGCTGGGAGGGTCAGCTTTCTGTAGACAGAGCTATCAGACCAAGCGCGGACATAGAGCCGCCTCGTCTGCCCTACTTTCAAGGAGAGCGACTTGACCGGCTTGCCGCGCCAGTCGACGAAGGAGAACTGCAGACCACAGGACGACGGGACTGCAACGATGTGAAACAGCCCCGCCCTGTTGTCGGGCTTCTCCGCCCTCGTCCCCTCCTCCGAAGAGAAGACCTGCACCCAGCAGTACTGGGTCGTCCCGTCCATTGCCTTGTAGGCAAAGCACCCGATGCCCGTCGAGCGCCATCTAGCGTCAAGCATGTTCTTTCGGTGCGCAGCCGAATTCATCCAGCTGCTGAGCGCACCCTTCGCTGTGGTAGGACCAATTGCGCAGTTCTCGCCCACCGCCCAGTTTCCGTTTTGCGAAACCGGAATGAGGTCGAGCGCCGAGATGCCGGTGGGTGCGGTGTGCCCGAACACGATGAGCTGGTCGCGCGCGCGGCGCATGCCGACGGGCAGCAGGGGCTCTGTCATCTTCAGGGACGAAAGACCTCGTTTCTTCCGCTCTGCGTTCAGCATGCCAAGGTATGCCCACGCCTTCGCGTAGTTTTCCGTGCCCTTCACGGGAAGGCGGACGCGCTTTTTCGCAGCGGCCTGCGCTGTCAAAGCGACCGGTGCGGTCGATGCTGTCAGTGCAGCAGGTGCGACCGGAACGGCTGATGCTGTCAGCGTGGCCGGTGCGGCTGATGCGGCTGATGCATGCGGCAAACCTGAAGCTGCCCCGGCGGACAATGCAAAGACGAGCAGCAGCGCGAGCGCCATCCGGGCAAAACCGCCTGCCCGCCGGCTGCGATCACACATCCACATAGGCGCAGCGGAACCCGATGTCCTGGGCAACCCAAGCACGCGTGTCGCGCAGATACAGTTCCCAGAGTCCAGCTGTCTCCCTGTCAAACCAAGAGCCGCCGCGACAGGGCGTGCGCTCGGCGTAGTTTCGCACGAAGAACATCGTCTTCGACTTCTCCTCCGTGGGGGGGTACAGCCCGAGCTGCTTGATGAGCAGGTTCGGCGCAGCGGATGCCTCGTGCGTCAGATCCGAGAAGAAAAACATCGAGTAAGCCTTGTGCGTTCGGTCGCTGTCAATCCCGAAGTACTGCGGCTGTCGAACTTCCGTGGATAGCCGCACCCCTGCAGGCAAGTTGACGAAGGCATCGTCCGCATGCCCAGGTTCTGCCCCGTCGTACTTGTACGTGCCCGGGCTGCCGGGCAGGACGAGCGTCCCATCCGTCCGGATGGCGCGCCACGCGTCGCTCTTCGGTCCCTCGTCCACGTTCAAGGCGCTGTCGTTGTCGGGGATGATCTGGATCTCCCCTTCGTTCAGCCGCAGCCCCGCTACCATGTCCCACAGGTTTCCGTTCATGTCATAGACACCGAAGGGCGTTCCGTCGTGCGACCAGGATGCCGGGCCCGTCCCCGTCAGCACGGGGCGCATCGGCATCTCGCCCATCGTTCCAGAAAACGAACCGATGTCCACGGTCACGCCCCGCTCGTGCTTCTGCAGAAAATCGCTGCCCCATGCGTTGTTGCCGCGCGGCAGCGTACCGTTTTTCTTTGCCCAGAACGCGAGCGCCATCCACTCCGCGTTCGTCAGCAGGTGCCAGCCCTTGCCCTTTGCGGCGCAGGCGGCGCGCGCCTCGTCCAGCGTGTACATCCCGGCTGGATTCCTCGCGGGCAGCGAGTAGGCTCTCCCGTGCTCTACTACGTTCAGGTACTTTCCAATATAGATGCAGTCCAGCACTTTGCCTCCGACGACAAAGGCAGAACAGGGCACTTCGGGCGCGCCGTCCATCACGTCCGACCACAGAAAGCACGGCACGCGCACCATGACCGAGGGCAGCCCGAGGTCGTCGCAGAGCAGGGTGTTCCTTCCCCCGCTCGCCGCCTCCAGCGCGAGCTTCGCGCCCGCATGGACAGCAGGGTCGCAAGGCTCTGGCACGGGCGGCGGGACGAAGCCCTCCTTCAGCCGCTTGCCGTGCACGACGAAGCCGAAATCGTCGCAGTACTCCGTCACAAAATGTTCGTATGCCGTGGGGGGATACACCGGCACTACACCCTTCCCGTTCATCAGCGCGCCTCCTTGTCTGCTGCAGCGTTCGAAGACTGCGGACGCAGCCCGGTCTGCACAGGCGTCTGCAGCCGCGCCTGCGACTGGATTGGTTTTGGCAATCGTTGGTGATCAATCCTATTATAATCCACCGACGGGACTTATTCCAGCACAGCCGCTGGAGAGGTCGGCGCGGGAGGCGCGGGAGGCGGCTCTGTCGAAAACGCTTGCAGGTCTTCCTTTTGGAGGTAGAGGGAGCCCAAGATGCATACGATGTCGTCCTGCCCTGCGCAGCGGAGGGCTTCTGCGAGCCCTTCCGCGAGCGTCTTCCCCGCGTCCTCGGCACGGGATGAGTTCGGCGTGACGCGGATGATGCGTTTGGCGCGCGGCTCCAAGACCTTGCGCATGCCAGCGACATCCTTGTCCTTCAGCGCACCGAAGACGAAGAGGATCCGCTTTTCGCCGTAGAGTTC
The DNA here is from genome assembly GCA_031280075.1 of Eubacteriales Family XIII. Incertae Sedis bacterium. The sequence goes on from JAITHG010000288.1 coordinate 4,201, forward strand.
TGCAAGCGTGTCCACAGCGGACTGCACGCCCGCCACATTGTGTGCGCCGTCCAAGAAAATGGGCGCTGGGGTCTCTGCGACGAGTTCCATGCGCCCAGACCACTGCGTCCTAGCCAGCCCGTCGCGCACCGCTTCGGGGTCGATGCGGATGCCGCGTTCCCTCAGCGTCCTGACGCAAGCCAAGGCGAGGGCGGCGTTCGCGATCTGGTGGCTCCCGATCAGCGGCAGGAACAACCGCGCACTGCCACCGTTGCCGCCGCTGCCGTCACTGCGGACACTGCGGTCATGGCCAACGTTGCCGCCATGGTCGCCGCCGTCCATCTCCGGTCGATGGCGCAGCCACTGCCCATGCGCGTCCTGCCCGAGCCGTTCGAGTGCCTGCGGCCGCGCAAAGGAGAGGATCGAGCCGACTTTCGTGCAGTGCGCACGCAAAACCCGTTCGGCCTCAAGCGGTTGCGGCGCAGAGCAGACCGTGCAGCCGGGCTTGATGATCCCCGCCTTCTCCGTAGCGATCTCGGCGATCGTCGCGCCGAGGTATTCCATATGATCCATGCTGATGGGTGTGATCACAGCAAGCTCGGGACAGTCGATGGCATTCGTCGCATCCAGCCTGCCGCCCATCCCCGTCTCCAAGACGGCGAACTCACAGCCTGCGTCCGCAAACAGCCAGAGCGCCGCAGCCGTGATCAGTTC
>JAITHG010000289.1 GCA_031280075.1 Eubacteriales Family XIII. Incertae Sedis bacterium
AGAGTTCTCGAAATGCTATGGCGTTTCGGTCACGAAAAACCTCCGGCTTGTCCTGCAGCCCGTCTGCGCAGACCTGCAACCAGACACGCTGGCAAAGTGCAACGAAACAATACTGAAAGGGTTGGTAGACTATCATGGCGCAAAAGACGAATGGATTATCCCCTGACCTTCTGTTTCATCCGGGTGTGACCCTGCGGGAACTGATTGATGACAGGGGCATGAACCAGAAAGAGCTGGCGACACGGACCGGGTTTTCCCCAAAGCACATCAGCAAGGTGCTCGCTGGCGATTGCCCTGTTTCTGCAGACTTTGCCCATGCGCTCGGCAACGTGTTCGGCGTCAGCCCGGCGTTCTGGACAAACCTGCAGGCGAATTTTGATCTGGAGTGCAGGCTGCTGGAAGATTCGGATACAGTCACGGATGCTGAACGGGAACTGATCCCCAAATTTTCGGCGGTAGTCAAGCATTTTGTTGCGCAGGGACAGATGCCGCCCATTCGTGACCGGCCGCAAAAAGTGCTGCTACTCCGGAAAATCCTATGCGTGAACAACCTTACGGCTATCCCCTCTTTGGAGCTTCCGTCATCATTCAGGGTGTCTGCCTGCAGTCGCGTGGATCCTTACATCCTGTACGCTTGGACAAGGGTCTGTGAAATAGCTGCAGATGAGGCGGTCATGGGGACGAAATTGGACACCGACAGACTGCGAAGCATGCTGGGCGAGATCAAGCAGATCATGTTCGCGGACAACGAAAAAGAGATCGAGAGGCAGCTCAAGTCCCTGTTTGCCCAGTGCGGGATACGGTTCAGGATCATCCGGCACTTCAGTGGCGCGCCTGTGCACGGGTTCATTGAACGACTCCAGAATGGCGAGGTTCTGCTTTGTATGACGCTGCGCCAGTCTTTCGCCGGGATATTCTGGTTCACCCTTTTCCACGAGATCGCCCATATTCTCAATGGCGATTTCCAAAGGAGGTTTATCGACTTTGACGACACTGCCTCGGACGCGGAGAAACTGGCGGACGAATATGCAAGCGAGGCGTTGATACCCGCTTCCGCTTGGAAGACCTTTACGGATTTGCGCGAATTTCGGCTGAGCGCAATCAAAGCATTCGCGAAAGCCACGCAGGTGCAGCCGTTCATCGTCATCGAACGTCTGCAAAGGGACAAGCTGATCCCCTACAACCAGTTTGCAAAAGAGAAAGTACGCTACAAGCTGGAGGCTTGACCGCCGGGCGAGTGTGGGGCGGAGCGTGGACTCACACTCGCCCGATGTTGCTTGCGATGAAATACGCCGACTTGGTCGCCTCCCGGATGTTCTTCGGGGACACGCAGTCGCCGATCTGGTAAAACTCAGGAGCCGTCGCGCTTAAGGCCTCCGCCTCGTCCCAGAGGGGCTGCTGCCCGACCGCATAGAGGACGGTGTCCGCGTCGTACTTCTTTTTCTTGCCATCCGCCGTCTCGCCCACGACACCCTTCTTCGTGATCTCAGCCGCCTTGGTCGAATAATGGACGGGCACGCCCACCTCGCGCAGGCGCACGTCCACGGCGAGCCCGTGCAGCATGTTGCCGGCGTGGTTGATCTCCGGCAGCATCTCGAGGATCTCGACCTCCTTGCCGAGCCCTTTCAGATAGAGACCCAGCTCGGTGCCGACAAAGCCCGCACCGAGGATGACGACCTTTGCCCCGGTCTTTTCCGGGTGCAGGTAGGCATCCTCCGCACCTAGGACGTTCTCCCCGTCTATGCCGGGGATGGGCGGCTTTACAGGGCGCGCCCCGAGGGCGGCGATGACGACTTCAGGGTCGATCTCGCGGACGAAGGCGGGTGTCACCTCCTGGCATAGCCGCAGCTCGATGGCGGGGTTTTCGCGCACGCGCCGCTCCTGCTGGTTCAGGTAGGCATCCAGGTGATCCTTGAACGGGACGTTTTCCTCGCAGCGCAGCACGCCGCCGAGGCGGTTTGTCTTCTCCGCCAGGATGACCTGGTGCCCGCGCGCCGCCGCCGTCAAGGCAGCCTGCATTCCGCCGATGCCGCCGCCTGCGACGAGCACCTTCTTCGAGGCTGCCGGTGGCGGGATCATGAACTTCGTCTCGTACTCCGCGCCGATCTCCGGGTTGACCGCGCAGCAGAGCTGCTGGTTTGTCAGGAGGTAGCTGAAGCACGTGAAGCAGCGCAGGCAGCGCGTGATGTCGTCCGTCTTCCCGGCGCGCGCCTTCGCGGGCAGATCCGGGTCGGAGATGAGCCCGCGCGCGACTTCCACGACATCCGCCTTGCCGGTCGCGAGGATCTCCTCCATCAGCTCCGGCTCGGTGAATGCCCCGACGGTGGCGACGGGTGTCTTCACGTTCTTCTTCACCTCGGCGGCGAGCCAGGCGTTCACGCCGTCCGGCATGAACAGCGAGGGGTGGGTCACGACGAAGGCATCGCGCACCTCATGGTTGCCTGCCGAGGCGTGGATGAGGTCGACCTTGCCGTCGAGCTTCTTCGCGATGCGCACGCCCTCCTCGGGTCCATAGCCCTGCTCGTTGCCCTCCGAAACGCTCATGCGAAATTCGATGGGGAAGCGCGGTCCGCACTTCTTGCGGATGTTCTCTATGATGGCAAGGGGCAGGCGCATCCTGTTTTCGAGGCTGCCGCCCCACCTGTCCTTGCGCGTGTTGAGGAGGGGGGAGAGGAACTGCGAGAGGAACCAGCCGTGCCCCCCGTGGATGAGCACCATGCCAAACCCGCAGAACTTTGCGCGCGCTGCGGC
>JAITHG010000300.1 GCA_031280075.1 Eubacteriales Family XIII. Incertae Sedis bacterium
CCTCGTCCCCGAAGACGCGCTTGAAGACGAGATCCGATTTTGGTTTCAGCAGCTTCCGCTCAGAGGCGTTTCCAAGTTCCTGCATTTCTTTTCCTTTCGTCATTATACCGCATCCACCGTACCGGTTCAATCTGCAAGCGATGCCCGTCAAGCCCTGCTAGCGTCGTGGATGCTAAATGCAAAACCCACAATAAGGATGATATGTTGTATTATACTATAATATCCAATAGGTGGATATCAGGCAAATTAGGAGTCGAAAGTGAGCAAAATTGTAAGTAGAGGGCAACAAAATGGGGAATTTTAGAAGAATTATGTCCACCAACCTGCATTTTTGCTCAATTTTGAGTCAGGAAGAGGCGATTCCACAGCATTTACGTCCCCCTACTTGCAATTCTGTTCAGCCAGGCGAAGACCGACGGGCACCACCGGGCGCTGCCCTAGCTTCTTCTTGCACGAAGACGGTAATAACGGCAGACTATGCCGGCCAGGCGAATAGCTGTCCCGGTTGATTTTCCGAATGGGATCGTAGACTATTATTCCACCGATTCCCTGTGCCAATTTAAGTTGACAAATACACCAGCACACGCCCAGGGCGTTTCTGCCTTCATGCAGATGAAGCAGGGCTGGATACTCCTCGTGGTATTCATAGGTCTTAGCCAAGTTGAGCAGACCCAACTAAAGGAATATTATGGTATAATATGTCATATCATCTTTATTGTGGGATTTTGCATTGGAAATCCGCGACGCTGGCCACGCTGGCAGTGCTCAGGCGGAGCATCGCACACGGAGCATCGCACGACGATTGAACCGGTGTGGTGGATGCGGTATAATGACGAAAGGAGAAGAAATGCAGGAACAGGGAAACAGCCAGGGGCGGAAGCTGCTGAAGCCGAAATCGGATCTTGTCTTCAAGCGCGTCTTTGGAGACGAAAGCAACCTAGACATCCTCCGCTCCTTCCTAGGATCCGTCCTGGACATGCCGGAAGGTGAGCTGGACGAGATCCGGATCGTGGATCCGAACCTTCGGATCGAATCGGAGGACGACAAGCTCTTCGTCCTCGACCTGAAGGTGAAGACGAAAAGCGGCATGCTCATCGACATCGAGGTGCAGCTCGCGCCCTTCCCAAACATGATGGGCAGGCTGCTGTCCTACACTGGGAGGATGTTCGCGGAGCAATTGAGGTCTGGAGATCGGTATGCGGAGGTCAAACGTGTGGTCACCATCGTGGTCGCCGACCACGCGCTCGTGCCAGAGGCGCATTACCACAACGCGTACCTCCTCATGAACACGGTGTCGAGCCGGGCGCTGACCGACCTCCTGCAGATCCATACGCTGGAGCTGAAGAAGCTGGATGCAGAGGGCGACGGCACACTGGTCGGAAACTGGGTGCGGTTCCTCAGGGCAGAGAAGAAGGAGGAGTTCGAGATGGCGGCACAGGCAAGCCCGGAGATCAAGAAGGCGGTGGCGGTCATAGAGCGCCTGTCCGGCGACGAGCAGCTGCGGGCGCAGGTGGAGGCACGGGAGAGGGCATGGCGCGACCGCGTGGATCAGATTGAAGGCGCTCGGGAGGAAGGCTTTGGGCAGGGCAAGAAGGAAGGGCGTGAGGAAGGGCGCGAGGAAGGAAGGTTCGTGGAAAGGATTGCGATAGCGCGACAGTTGCTCTCCATCGGACTTGCGCCATACCAGATATGCGAGGCGACAGGGCTTTCACAAATGGAAGTCGAGGAATTGTCGGCTGAGCTTGCGTCTTGCTAGGAATACCGAAACAGTTAGGGTAATATTGCTCCGGACACATCCTGTTGCTTAGATGACGGAGCAATAAGTTCTAGAGACCTATGTGCTCAGAGTAGACAGACTTGGCGGCCGCCTCATCCTTCGCACCCTTGATAATGGCGCGCCCGTCCGGGAAGAGGACGAAGGAGATCCTGTCACCGTCGAAATGCAGGGAGAACTTTTCGCGGCGTACGGTGCCTGTGCCGGACAAGCGCAGCGCGATAGCATCGAAGTCGATGCGCGCTGCCTGACCCGGCATGACCTGAAAGGCATCCTGCCCGCAGACGGCGGCGCTGTATGCGCCTGATGGTCTGCCGAGCAGCTCATATGTGCCGCGCCCGCAGAGGGGGCAGTCCTCGTCGCGCAAGATTTCCACATGCTCGAAGGCATTCGCCCAGAGGTCGATGTCGAGGTAGCGAAGGCTGATGTCCGGAGAATTCGTGAGGATCTTGACTGCCTCCGCGCATTCGATGGAGGCGACAGCCGCCGTCGCCATAGGCACGACCCCCGCCGTGCTGCAGGTGGGGTAGGAACCTGGGGCGGGGATGTCTTGAATGAGGCAGCGGATGCAGGGGCCGCCCTGTGGCAACAGCGTCCCGTCCGGCAGTGCCGCGCCGTCCGGGAAGATGTTCATGACGGCGCCCTGCGCGCCGAGGGCTGCCCCGTAGATCCAGGGCTTCCTGTGTTTGTGGCATGCCTCGTTCATCAGCGCACGGATCTCAAAATTGTCCGTGCCGTCGACGACGAGGTGCACATCCCGCACGATATCTTCGATGTTGGACGCGTTCACATCGGCGACGAAGGGCTCCACGGTGACATCGGAGTTGATGCGGGCAAGATGCGCAGCGGCAGCGGCAGCCTTCGGTCTCTCGAGCCGCGCATCTTCTTCATCATAGAGGAACTGTCTGTGCAGGTTCGTGATGTCCACATAGTCGCGGTCTGCAAGCAGGAGGTGCCCAACGCCCGCGCGGCAAAGCTCCTCCGCGACGACGGAGCCCAGCGCCCCCGCCCCGATGACCGCCACGCGGGAGGAAAGCAGCCTTTCTTGCCCTGCTTGCCCGATGCCGGGGAAGATGGTCTGCCGGGAATACCTGTTGCCCATGTCACCCTCCGATCCTTTTCCTGTCTGTCTTCTCGTCTGCTCTTCCGCAGCTCAGCTTTTCCACATGCTTCCGTCTTCTCGTCTGCCTTTCGCAGCACAGCTTTCCCGTGCGCTCCTGTCTATTAGTCTGCCCTTCGCAGCTAGGCTTTCCCGTGTGCTACTGTCTTTTTGTCTGCCCTTAGCAGCCAAGCGTTCCCGTGTGCTACTGTCATTTCGTCTGCCCTTCGCAGCCAGGCTTTCTCGTGCGTTTCTGTCTTCTCGTATCCTAGCTCGTCCTGTTGCTTATCCCTGCGCAATTTCGCTGACCGCATGCAGGAAGGCATCCACGTCCGCATCCGTCGTGAACGCGCCGACGCTTGCCCGCACCGTGCCGCCGGTTCCGAGCGTTCCGATAGTTTCATGGGCGGCGGGCGCGCAGTGCAGCCCGGCGCGGACGGCGATGCCGAAGCTGTTGTCCAGTATAGAGGCAGCTTCCGATGGCTCTGTATCAGCTATTCGCAGGGACAGGACACCCGCGCGCGCCATCCCCGCCGAAGGTCCATAGGTGGTCACGCCCCGAATCTGCGATAGTCCGTCAAGGAGTTTCCCTGTCAGGCGTGCCTCGTGTGCGAAGATCTCGGAGACACCCCTGTCCAGTACGTGGCGGATGCCTGCCGCAAGACCGTGAAGCCCCGGGGTGTTTTGCGTCCCGCTCTCAAATCTGTCCGGCATCTCCGCCGGTTGGCTGATGCGTTCCGACCGGCTGCCCGTCCCGCCTTGCCGGAGGGCAGGCAGAGAAAAGGGCGCGTCTGCCCGGATCCAAAGACCGCCGGTTCCCTGTGGACCGAGCAGTCCCTTGTGTCCCGGAAAAGCGACCATGTCAGCAAAGATGTCGTCCACGCACAGGGGCAGGCTGCCTGCGGTCTGTGCGGCATCCACTAGGAAGGGGATGCCCGCCTCGCGGCAGAGCCGACCGATGTCCCCGACGGGGTTGACCGTCCCCGTCACATTCGATGCGTGCGTGCAGATGACGAGCCTCGTGTCGGATTGGAAAGCCCGGCGGATGGCAGCAGGATCCGTCCCGTGTATAGGGTCGGTCGGCACACAGGTGTAACGGATGACCCCCGCCTGGCGCAAGGTCTCGAGCGGTCGGATGACGGAGTTGTGCTCCATCGAGGTCGTAATGGCGTGCCCCCCGCCCGCGAGCAGACCGTGGATGGCTGTGTTGAGCGCATCCGTGGCGTTCAAGGCGAAGACGACGCGCGAAGCGTCCCGTTCGCCGAGCAGGGCGGCTGCGTTCATGCGCGTGCCCTCGATGACTCGCCCTGCCCAGAGCGACAGGGCATGCCCGGAACGCCCCGGGTTCCCTGCCTGCCGGAGTGCCTCGGAAACGGCATCGCAGACGCTCTGCGGTTTTGGCCACGATGTCGCGGCGTTGTCAAGGTAGATCATAGGTATATGATATCACCGATGTGCCCGTACGTGTAGCCTCCGAGTGCATCCAGGCGTTCCTTCAAAGCATCCGAGCGCAGGATGCCGAGGAAGGACTGGATCATCGGAAGCTCGAGGAAACGGACGGGTATGGCGAAGTCGTATTCCTCGTCGCCTACAGGGATGAAGTCCAGCCCCATCGCCTTCGCCGCCGATAGCACGCCCATGCCGGCATCGGCGCTGTCTCCCGCGACGGCGGCAGCCACCGCCATGTGGGTCGCCGCCTCGCGCCCGTAGCCGTATATGCAATCCGGCTCGATGCCGAGCTGCGCAAGCCGGTAGTCAAACAAAACCCTGGTGCCGGCACCCCGCTGGCGGTTGACGTACCGGGCGAAGCGCCCATCCGCGTCAGCGTTCCCCGCACAGCCTGCGTCATGCAGCTTGCCACAGATGCCTGCTTCGCTCAGCTTGTCGCTGAAGCCTGCCTCGCCCGGCTTGTCGCTGAAGCCTGCCTCGCTGCCTGCCGTGTCCCTGCCTGCATTGCCTCCGGCGGGGCGGGCAAGATCCTCGATGCTGCGGATCCCCAGCGGGTTGCCGGGGCGAACTAGGATGCCCTGCGTACGTCCGACACCCTTGATGAGGGCATAGGATGAGGCATCCTGCCCGAACAAAGCATGGAGGTCCGGGATGTTGTATGCCCCTGTCTTCGGGTCGAGCAGGTGCGTGGGCGCGATGTGCGCCTCGCCGTTCTTCAGCGCCAGCAGCCCGCCGAGGCTGCCTACGTGCGTCCCGGAGACCGACACGCCCGTGCGGCTCCGGGTGAGCAGGTCGTCGATGACATCGAGCAGCAGGTCGTGGCTGCCCGTGCACACGATGGTGCTGTCGATGTCGCGCGGTCCGGGAAGCAGCTCAATCCGCACCGTTTCTCCTGCCTCCACGCCCTCCGAATCCTGTGGGACGACGCAAAACCCGTCTGCGCGAACCAGCGACATGGCGGCTCCCGCGCCGCGCGCGAGCGGCGTTGCCACTAGGCGACCATCCACACGTCCAAGCCGCACCCGCACATACTCGCGGTGCTTCAGCGAGGAGACGATGCGCCGCGTCACCACAGCCTTCGCCTGCGCACTGACTACACCCCGGCTGCCAGCCAAGGCATGCACCGCCATGCGCGCAAACACCGTGTAGGCGATGTACGCGCTGACCGGATATCCGGGGATGCCGACCGCAGGCTTGCCGTCTACGATGGCAAGGATGACGGGTTTGCCGGGCTTCATCGCCACCCCATGGACGACCACCTGCCCCAGTTCTGCAAGGATGGAAGCAGTGTAATCTTCCGTCCCTGCGCTCGAGCCTGCGATCACGATGAGCATGTCGTTCTCGGCCAGTGCCTGGCGGAAGCTCTCCCGCAGCAGCCCGTAATCGTCCGGGACTGTGGACTGCCTTGCAGGCACGCCGCCGTCCTCCGTCACCAGCCCCGCGAGCATCCGGGAGTTCGACTCGATGATTTCGCCAGGCACCGGCTGCCCGCCAGCTTCGACAATCTCCGTCCCAGTCGGGATGACGGCGACGCGCGGGCGGGCAAACACCCCCACCTCCGTGATCCCGCCGGACAGCAGCACGCCAAGGTCGAAAGGGGTGAGCCTGCGCCCGCCCGGCACGATCATCTCGCCGCTCACAATGTCCTCGCCGATGGGGCGCACATGCTGCCAGGGCGCGGCAGCGGCGCGCAGCTCTACCACATCGCCTTCCGAGCCGATGATGTCCTCCGCCATGACGACCGCGTCGCAAGGCGGCAGGATCGGATCCCCCGTGTCCACCGTGCGGTATTCCTCCGGCGAGAGAAACACAGGCGAGACCTCGCTTGCCCCCTTCGTCCGCGCGCTCGCGACCGCTATGCCGTCCATCGCCGCAGAGTCGGTCAGCGGCGAATTCAGCCGGGCATACACCGCCTCCGACGCAGTCATGCCAAGGGCATCGTCCGTCCGCACCAGCAGAGACCGCCGCCCTTCCAAGACCCCGTCCAGCGCAGCCTGCCAGATCGCAACAGCCTCACCCACAGCAGTATTGTTCAAATATAGGTTCCGTCTCCGCGCCATAGCCCACCCCACATCAATCCATATCCAAAGGCATCCAGCAAACCCCAGACACCCAAACAGAACAAACGCAAAAAATCAAAATCTATTACAAATTAAGTATAGCAGAGGAACAGAAAACAGCAAGAGGAACAGAAAAAGCAGCAAGCTGACAATCAATCATCCGAGCGCAGGAACAATCGCCTCAATAACAACAACCCAGAAAATGGCACAATCCAACCGGCGCGGCACCATCAACGCCCGGAACAGCCCCATACCGCCCGAAACGCCGTGGGCAGGGCATACGTCTCCGAAAGCTCTCCGGCATCCGCCCAGACAAAGGAATCCTCCCGCTCCGTGCATGCGACATAATAGCAGCGCATGTCCCACACGATATGCGTGAACACATGCCTGCACCCTTCGGCAGCGCGGGCGCAAAGCGGTTGCAACCCCCAGTCGGCGACCATGCGCAGCACCTCTGCCTCCTCTAGCCATCCCGTAAGGTTCGGAAATTCCCACAGCTCCGCGAGCAGCCCCTTTTCTGGGCGTTGCCGGATCGCATATTTCCCGTCAGAGCACAGCAGCAGCACCGTCCGGCGCTCCTCGCGTCTTGGCTTCTTGCCCGCCTTGACAGGCAGCTCCGCTACTGTGCCATTCCGGAGTGCAAGGCACATACCTGACAGCGGGCAGGCAGGGCAGTTTGCAGCCGCGCCAGGCAAGCAGACCAAAGCGCCCAGCTCCATGAGCGCCTGCGTCAGATCCGGACGAGACGCAGGCGGCGTGTCAATGTAAGTTATTGACAACATATTTTGAATCCATCGCTTTACGGCAGCATCCGAACCCGCAGCTCCCTTCCCGCCACCCAAGGGCACCGAACCCGCAGTTCCCTTCCCGCCATCCATAGGCACCGAACCCGCAGCTCCCCTCCCACCATCCGAAAGCACCGAACCCGCACCGATCTCATACAATCTGCTGAACACGCGGAGGACGTTGCCGTCCACGGCGGGTGTCGGCAGTCCAAAGCAGATGGAGGCGATTGCTCCGGCCGTGTAGCTGCCGATGCCGGGGAGCCGGAGGATGTCCTCATGCCTGCTCGGGAATATACCTCCGTGCTCTTCACAGACAGCCTGAGCCGCCTTCTTCAAGTTGCGCGCCCGGCTGTAATACCCGAGCCCTTCCCAGAGTTTCATCAGTCTCTCGTCCGGCACCTCCGCGAGATCTCGAATGCAGGGAAGCGCATCCATAAACCGCTCAAAATATGGAATGACAGCGCTGACGCGCGTCTGCTGCAGCATGATTTCCGATACCCAGACAGGGTAGGGCGCGCGGCTTTCCCGCCAAGGGAGCTTCCGCGCCGTGTCCCCATACCATTGGAGCAGAAGCGCCGCAGCATCCGCGTCAAAGAGGGGAATCCCCGTCCGGCTCAAAGCAGAAAGACCTCGACCGTGCTGCCTGCAGGAAGCCCTTCCGCATTGCGGTTCATAATAAAATAACCGTCCGCACCCGCCAAGGTGGAAATCATGCCGGATGTCCCGTAGACCGGGGTGGCACAGATGCGAGTGCCTGATCCGTTCGGGGCGGCTGTCCCTGCAGCACCCCCTTTCGCTTCGGGCATCCTTGGAGCATCCCCTTTCGCTTCGACCGTCAACCGAACCGCCTGACACTTGCTTCGTCCGCCGGCTCCCGGCACGTTCACGCCCAGAAAAGCACGCACAGGCAGGGGGTCGGGCTGGTGCATGTACGCCCGTGCCAGCCTGCAAAACAGCATGTCGAAGACCGTGATGGCCGCTGCGGGATGCCCCGGCAGCCCTGCGACGACGGTGGCGCTCGCCCCGTCATAGCCGAGGATGGTCGGCTTGCCCGGCTTCACGGCGATGCCGTGCGTGAAGACACCGCCCTGCGTCACCTCGTCCAAGATCTCTCGCGTGCGATCCTTTTCACCTTGGGAACTGCCGCCCGACACGCAGATCACGTCGTTTTCCGGAAGACCGGAGCGCACGGCATCAAGCAGCGCCGCACGGTCGTCCGGCACGAGCAGCCGGCCCGTGACCGCATAGCCGTTCTTCTGCGCCAGCGCCGCGATCGCCGCCGTGTTGATGTCCCTCACCTGCCCCGGCGACGGGGTTTCGGAGCAGGGGACAAGCTCGTCCCCGGTCGATATCAGCAGTAAGCGCAGCGGCTGGAAGACTGGGACATCCAGGATGCCCAATGCTGCAAGCGCCCCGACCTGCCCCGCGCCAAGCCGCGTCCCGCGCGGCACGCACACATCGCCCGGCTTCATGTCGTCGCCGCGCCGCACGATGTTCTCCCCGGGCGCGGCGGACTGGTAGAGCGCCACACGCCCGGCACCGACCGCCTCCGTGTGCTCGATCATCACAGCGGCATCCGCGCCCTTCGGCAGCATCGCGCCTGTTGCGACACCGGCGCATGCGCCCGGACGGATCGCGAAATCAGCAGAAGCCCCCATCTCCACCTGCCCCGCGACCTCCAGGACGACAGGGACACCCTCGCCCGCAGCCGCCGTGTCTGCCGAGACCACGGCAAAGCCGTCCACCGTGGAGCGGTTGAAATCCGGGACGAAGGCATCGGCGGCAAGATCCTCCGCACAGACCCGCCCGGCAGCTTCCGAAAGCGGCAGCCACTCACAACGCCGCTCCCAGTCGCGCACAACAGCAAGCAGCAACGCCGCCGCTGCCTCCGCATCCTGTACCTGCAATAATTTCATCTCAATCCACATTGCAGCGATGCTTCGCGCAGCGCCGCAGATCCTTGTCCTCGCCGCCCAACCCCGAAGCGTCGATGGCAAATGCGCTGATGGCGCTTGCAGCGATCAGCACCGCGACCAAGAGCGCAGTCACAAACTTGGCAGTACGTCTCATCGTCCTCTCCTCCAACGCTTTCCGGTGCAGAATTTGCCCCAAAGCGATCTCCAGCAATATTTTCCCCATTGTAACATGGCAATCAGGCAAAGAACAGCCTACAAAGAGAATATAGCCCGCAACCCGCACGCCCGCAAATCCTCAGCGGCGCAGACCCGCAACAAAAGTATTTGACAGCCCCTGCCCAGCCAATTAAAATAAGAAGAAACCTGCCAGACCCGATGCATGCCACCGCTGGGGCTTCCCAGTCACAGCGCGTGAGGTGCGACGCGGCTCGGGCGGGTGGAGAAAGCGGCTATGACGAAGACAGTAAGCCTCACAAAAGCGCCTACAGAGAGATGCGGCAGCTGGGATGCATCGGCGTGGGGAGGTCTGAACATCACTTCTGAGCCTGCCCTGTGAACGCGCTTGGCGCCAGTAAGGGGGCACGGAGGGGCACCGTCATCACAGCCCGGGGTTTGTCCGCATCCTCCCGCGAGGGCAGGGCGGTTCGAATCCGTAGAGTGATCGCCTATAGGCGATAAACAGGGTGGTACCGCGGTCGAGCATCGTCCCTGGGTTGGCATGGCAACCCGGGGTTTTTTTTCACCCAAAACGCAGATGGAGGAGGTCATCGTTATGATAGAGATTCGCTGGCACGGACGCGGCGGGCAGGGCGCCAAGACAGCGGCGCTGCTCCTGGCGGATGTCGCCTTTTCGGCAGGGCTGAACGTGCAGGGCTTTCCCGAATACGGACCGGAGCGCATGGGCGCGCCGATCACCGCATACAGCCGGCTGAGCGAAGAGACCATCCGCAGCCATTCGAATATCTACGAGCCGGACATGGTCGTCGTCGTGGACGAGACCCTGCTGAAGACCGTGGACGTGGCAAGCGGACTGAAGAAGGGCGGCAAGCTCCTCGTCAATTCCAAGCGGCCGCCGACGGAGCTGCTGGAAGAGTTCGGCGCGGCGGACGCGGAGATTCACGTGGTCGATGCCGCC
>JAITHG010000307.1 GCA_031280075.1 Eubacteriales Family XIII. Incertae Sedis bacterium
GCGGAGATGCTCGTGGTCGAAGGCCAGCGGGATCGCGTCGCCGAAGAGATCGAACGCCTCCAGTCGCTGAATGAGCGCCTGGGGCTGAAAGTAGGCGTGCTGCTCTTCGAAGAGCAGGCATACATCGAGGCGGCGCACGACTTCTACGCTCGCCTGCGCGACCTCGACGGCGAAGGCGTAGACCTCATCCTCGCCGGCGCGCTGTCGGACAGGGACGGCGTAGGCTTCGCCGTCATGAACCGCATGATGAAGAGCGCAGGCTACCGCATCAGCAAAGTGTAGCCCCGCTGCAGCCAGACCGGCAGGAAGGCAGAGCCATGCAGGCAAGACTCACGCTCCCCCCAAACCCGTCCCCCCAGTTCCGGCTCTCCCCGGAGGAATGGCAGCTCGCCCTGCACGACCGCGCAGCGCTGAAAGCCGCCGTCGAATGCCTGCAAAGCGCACAGGGCTCGCCTGGATCCTCCACCCTCGTGTCCATGGGGCTCGTCCACGTCCAGAAGCAAGGGTTCTACGTCTACTACCACGGGTTCACGACCCCGCCGGAGGCAGGCATCCCCGCCGGGGAGCATCTGCACCTCTACATCAACAGCCGCTACGTAAAAGACCCGGTACTGGCAGCCTCCGTCGCAAAGGCATATCGGCAACGTCAGGCACACGCCCTGACAAACCCCGCGCAGGCAACCGGCCCCTTCGCCTGCCTCTGCCTGGAAATCAAGCCCTACCGCTTGGACGAATACGAAGCCTCCGGCGCAAACGCCGTCCGTTTCTACGACCCCAAAAACGTAGCAGCCTTCTGCGCCGATGCCTTAATAGAAGCCTTCGCCACCCACCCCTAGCGCCGAGACAAAAAGGGGACGGTTCTTTTCTGTCTTGCGCAGTCCTGTCTTTGCGACACCTTCCAAGACAGAAAAGAACCGTCCCCTTTTCGTCCTCCCCTTTTCGTCTCAGGCAGAAATAAGCTATAATAATAAACAGCAAACCACAGACCCCCGGCGCAGCAGTGCCGGACACACAGCATACAGCACAGGCACAGGCAGGAGGCATTCATGAAAATCGCACTGGCTTCGGATCACGGCGGCGTAAAGCTCAAGGAGCAGATCAAAGGCTATCTGGCGGAGACCGGCATCGAAGCGATCGAGCTGGGCACGAACGACGAGCAGTCGGTGGACTATCCGGAGTATGGTCAGCGGTGCGCCGAATACGTCACTTCCGGGCTCGCAGACAGGGGCATCGTTCTCTGCGGAACGGGCATCGGCATGTGCATCGCGGCGAACAAAGTGCAAGGCGCGCGCTGCGCCCTGCTCGCGAGCGACTTCATGGCAGAGATGGCGAAGGCGCACAACGATGCAAACCTCATCGCCCTGGGCGGGCGCACCACCTCGTATGAGGATGCCATCCGGTGGATCGGCATCTGGCTCAACACGGAGGTCTGCGGCGACCGCCACGCGCGCCGCCGTCAGCAGCTCGACGCGATGTAGCCGCGCCCCGGCGCGCAGCCGGCACCTATTGCGTCGCCAGCGCATGCCGCGCCGCCAGCGCATATTGCGATGCCAGCACACACTGTGATATAAATAACAAGCCACCGATACAGCCCACAGGGCACAGACGACCCGAAGGAGGAAAACCATGTCCAATCTCTACGTGTTCGACCACCCGCTCATCCTGCACAAGACCGCCATGCTCCGGGACAAAAACACGAACGTAAAGGACTTCCGGGAGCTTGTCAAGGAAATAACTTTACTCATGGGCTACAAGGTCACGCGCGATCTGCCGCTCGTGGACGGCGAAATCGAGACACCGCTCGAGAAGATGAAGGTCAAGGTGCTCCCGGAGACGGATCTCGCCATCGTGCCCATCCTGCGCGCGGGGCTGGGCATGGTGGACGGCTTCCTGAGCCTCGTCCCCAACGCGAAGGTGGGCTTTGTCGGGCTCTACCGCGACCCCGACACCCACAAGCCGGTCGAGTATTACTGCAAACTGCCCGACGACATCGCGCGGCGGCAGGTCGTCGTCCTCGACCCGATGCTGGCTACCGGCGGCTCGGCGGCAGCGGCCATCGACTTCGTGAAGGAGAAGGGTGCAAAGCAGATCAAGTTCGTCAGCCTCATCGCCGCCCCCGAAGGTGTCGAGGTGCTGCAGCAGAGCCACCCCGACGTAGACATCTACACCGCGCAGCTGGACAGGGAGCTGAACAGCCACGCCTACATCCTCCCAGGGCTGGGGGACGCAGGGGACAGGATCTACGGCACAAAGTAGGCGTTGGGCAACCGCCCCGGACACCCGCACCAGCGCCAGATTGCCGCGTCGCCCGCAGTCCGCGCAGCAACGGCTCCGCTCCGCCACAATACAAGGCAGACCTGCAGACATAAGAGGTAAACGAATGACAAAGACAGCAACCATACCCAAAAATGCCAGCGCGCACACGAACGTCTTCGACGTGCTCAAAGAGCGCGGCTTCATCAAACAGACGACCCACGAAGAGGAAATCCGCGAGCTGCTCGGCAAGGAGCGCGTCACCTTCTACATCGGCTTCGACCCCACTGCGGACAGCCTGCACGTGGGGCACTTCATGCAGATCAT
>JAITHG010000047.1 GCA_031280075.1 Eubacteriales Family XIII. Incertae Sedis bacterium
GCCGCTGCCGCTGCCGCTGCAGCCGCCGCGAGCGCCGCGTGGTACGCCTGATCCTCGCTGCGAAACTGCGCCAGCAGGCTGCTGACGCGCCGTATCTCAGAACCGCACTGCGCGACGGCATCCTGCAGCCGTCCATCCGGCTGCCTGTTCTCCTGTGCGAGAAGCGCCTGCACCAGCGGCAGGTTGTTCGTGGAAAGCGCACCGCCCAGCGCACCGGATCCCTGCCTCAACAGCCGATCCACCTCATTGCTGTGGCTCTTGGCTATATTCAGGCAGGGCTGTACAGTCCCTGACAGAATGCTCAGGTCGCGGGTGCAGCAACTGATTTCATAACAACGACAGCCCATCTCTCTCCCAAACCCTTTCTACTCCACAGTGGAAGCCCGTGCAAGCGCGGCATCCTGCTGCCCCATGGTCGTTCCGGTCCTGCGGATGCTCTCCGTGATCTGTTCCATCTTGTCCGTCAATTGTCCGTATCGCTCCAGAATCTTCGGCACATGCTGCGCGAAGGCAGCGCCGGCAGTCCCTTGCCAGTCCGTTTCCATAGAAGCATAACCGCGCTCCAGATCCCGGCAGTATCCCTCTAGGGATGTCCGCAAACGATCCAGATCCGCAGTGGCATGCACAAAATCCGCCTCGGAAACTTTGATAGAATATCCCGCCATACAATTCCCCTTCCGCTAGATGGCACACGCTGCCATCCCCTATTGTTATATTGTAATGGTTTTACCGGAAAAGTCAATATTACTACGTGGTTTCGTGTGAACCATACATTCATACGTGCTTGCAGGATTTCCGCGTCTCTGCGCTCCTCGCAATAACGAAAAAACTTGGTAGCGCTCCTCAACGATAACGATGTGAAATTGCATTATAATGCTCATTTCCATTATAAAAAGGGGTGTTGCTGTCAAGGTACCGCTTTGCCCTGTCAGGATGCACCCCCTTTTGGTTTCCGGGCAGGCTGTGCTTCGGCACGGCAATTCCCGTCTTTTGTGACCCGTTTTGCAGTTGGGGCAGCCTGAGGCGTGCGCGTTGGTATGCAAATTGCTCTACAGTATTCTCGAATGGTTCGAATGCATATTCCGCAGCATGTCCCGCTGCAAGTCCCAAAAGACGCACGCGAGGACGCAGGCGGGCAGGCATCCGAGCAAAGGAAGGACAGCCACGAAGAGACAGGAGGTTGGTATGGGCAAAAAACACCAGGTGCGCTACGGGGACAATTTCCTCATGGAGATGGACGAAGGCGAAATTCGGCAGGACATCGAGGACGGGACTGCCGACGCCGTCCGGCGCGGGAAGATCCCCGCACTGCCGCATGACGACATGGACTACCTTTATGAGATCATCACTTCGCCGCAGAAGACCGTCTCCGTCGAGCCGGGCAAGGAGGTCGTGGTGTCGTTTGACGCGGGGACGCTGAAGCTCTGCGTGCGCAACGGCATCCCGATGGATCGGCTGCAGGCGATCCTCACACAGGAGCGCGCGCTCGCGTCGGACAGCATCGAACTTTGCCACACGGACTACAGCTACAAGCCCGTCAAGGCGATCATCGCTGAGGAACGGGAGGCGATGGAGCAGGCACAGCTCGTGTCCACCCTGCCGCTGCTCTACGGCGCGATGCCCAACCTCGGGCTCTATACCAAGCCGGACGGCCCCTGCGACAACTGGTCGGAACTGCTGCCCGCCGGGAAGATCGACGAAGCGCGAGCCGCGCAGGAAGAGGCGGTGGAACACGCCGTGCGGGATATCGTATTCGTCGCCTCCGGCATGATCGAGAGCGGGGCGGACGGCATCAACCTTGACACCGTAGGTGCCTCCGGGGACGCTGACGTGAAGGCGAGCCTCGAGGCGGTGCGCATCCTCTCGGAGAAGTACCCGGACATCGGCTTCGAGATGGGCATGGCGGGCGAGTTCAACCTCGGCATGCACGGTGGGCTCGACTTCGATGGGGAGCGGATCGCCGGGCTGTACCCGCACAAACAGGTGAAGATGGCGGAGAAGGCAGGTGTCGGCATCTATGGCATGGCCGTGAACACGAACAGCAGCAAGTCCCTCGCCTGGAACCTGGCGCGGGTGCTGACCTTCGCGAAGGAGACCACGCGGGTCGCCGAGATCCCTGTCCATGCCAATGTGGGCATGGGCGTGGGCGGCATCCCGCTCTCCATCATCCCCGCGGCGGATGCCGTGTCCCGCGTGGACAAGGCGCTGATCGAGATCGGCGGCATAGACGGTCTATAGGTGGGCGCGGGAGACACCTTTGGCATGGCAGTGACGCATGAGAGCGCTGCGGGTATCGGCGGCATCAGGGGTGCCGGTGATCTAGTGTTCAGGATGCAGCTGCGGAAGATGCGCATCGGTGAAGCGAAACAGTACGTTGCCGACCGCCTGAAGGTCAGCGTGGCAGATCTGGCGGACTGCGCCGTCATGAAGGATGTTCGCGAGGAGCTGAACATCGGGACGACGCAGCCAAGACCAAACGCCGCTGTAGGCATCCAGACAAAATTCCGGATCGCAGAGATTTTGGGGATCCCCATCAACAGCGTAGACCTGTTCAAAAAACAGGCAGGTCTATAAAACAAGAGGAGGTTTGGACATGACAGACGTTAACACACTGTACCAAGAGGCGGCTGATGCCATCATCGAGTCGGACGAGGACGCGGCGCTCGCCATCGTCAAAAAAGCGGAGGAGGAAGGAGCCGACCTGGTGGATCTGCTCTCCCTCGGTTTCTCCGTAGGCATGCGCGAGGTGGGCGACCGCTTCGGCATGGGCGAGCTCTTCCTGCCAGAGCTGATCTTCGCCTCGGAGGTCATGAAGGCGGTCACGAACGAGATCGAGACCAAAATGGAAGGTGCCGCCGTCCTGAAAAAAGGTGTCATGGTGCTCGGCACCGTCGAAGGCGACGTGCACGACATCGGAAAGGGCATCGTAGCCTCCCTGCTGAAGACAAATGGCGTGGAGGTCCACGACATCGGGCGCGAGGTGCCGGCGGCAGAATTCGTCCGCAAGGCACAGGAACTCAATGCCGACTTCATCGGCAGCAGCGCACTGCTGACCACAACGATGACCGAGCAGCAGAAGATCGAAGGACTGGTCCAGGAGGCAGGGCTGAAGGGCAAGGTGAAGACC
>JAITHG010000055.1 GCA_031280075.1 Eubacteriales Family XIII. Incertae Sedis bacterium
GCCCAGGTAGGTGCCCGCCATGCGGAAGGTCGCGATCTGCCCGCGGCTGCGGAAGTCCGTCGTGGTTGCGGCGAGCAGCCCCTGTCCGGCACTTCGACGCAGGTCGCCGAAAGGACGTAGACGAAGTACATGATCATCGAGAACCATGCCGCCCCGCTGTCGCTGACACCCGGCAACCGGACGAAGGTCAGTAGCCCGAACACGGAGGTCGGGATGCACATGAGCAGCCAGGGGCGGTAACGCCCGGCCTTCGTCTGGGTGCGATCCGCGATGTAGCCGATAATTGGGTCGTTGACAGCGTCCCAGAGCTTTGTGATGAGCAGGAACGCGCTGACCATGGCGGGGTCAATATGCATGACATCCGTCCAATAAAATGAAAGCATGGATAAAATAGTAATAATTACGAAACTTCCACCGAACGTGCCCATGAAGAAGGGCAACCGCTGAAGAAAATTGAGACGAACATTTGCCTCTTCGACGCTCGCATTGCCGGATGCCCCGGTGAGCGGGGGGGGTGTTGTTTCTGCTGTCATCCATTGTTGTGCCCTCCATTGTAGATAGAAATATAATAATTGCAGTATCTCAACGGGCATGTGTCAATGCCCGTCAGGATCCTCTCCCTGTGCGCGAAGCGGCACCGGGAAGCGTCATGGCTTCCCGATATTCCGTGCTGCCTGGAAGGCGGCAGATGTCGCGGCGATGACGCTCTTCGGCATCACGCAGTCGCCGATCTGGTGGAATTCTGCCAGTCCCTCGCCGAGTGCGGCACCTTCGTCCTGCAGTGGGCACTGACCGACCGCATAGAGGACGCTCTGCGCCGGGATCGTGAACGGCGCGCCAACTGCCCTGTCTGCTCCGTCGCCGCCGTCTGCTCCGTCGCTACAGGGGATGCAGACGACACCCTCCGGCGTGATCCGCTCCGCCTTCGTCGACAGGTGCAGCCCGATGCCGTGCTTCCGGATCTGGGGCATCAGGCTGAATCCATGGATGAGATTGTCGCCGGGGTTGAGCTGCGGCAACATCTCGACGATGGTCACCTGCTTCCCGAGCATTGACAGGTAGATCGCAAGCTCCACACCCACAAGCCCTCCGCCCAGCACGACGGCGGATTCGCCTACTTTTTCCGGGCACGTGTAGGCATCTTCTGCAGACAAGACATGCGGTAGCCCGATGCCCTCGAGCTGTGGCACGATGGGTTTTGCGCCGATGGCGGCTATCACGACATCCGCCCCTGCCTCCGCCGCGTACCCCGGCGTGACCTCCGTATCGAGCCGAATCTCCACGCCCGCATCCTGGACACGCTTCGCCTGCCGATCCAGATAGGTTTTCAGCAGCTGCTTGAAGGGCACGTCGTCCTCGCAGCGCAGCGCGCCGCCGAGCCTGCTTCCCTTCTCGCAGAGGACGACCTCGTGCCCGCGTTCCGCGCAGGTCAGCGCCGCCTGCATGCCAGCCACGCCGCCGCCGGCGATGAGCACTTTCTTCTTCGCGGCCGGCAGAGGGGCGTTCTTCATCTCCGTCTCCCGCCCCGCCTTCGGGTTGATCGCGCAGTAAAAGTTGCCGCGCAGCGCCAAGGCGGAGAAGCAGGAGAGACAGCGCATGCAGCGGTTGATTTCAGATGCCCGCCCTGCACGCGCCTTGTTCGGCAGATCCGGATCGGCAATGAACCCGCGCGCCAGTTCGACCACGTCCGCCTGCCCGGTTGCGATGATCTCCTCCATGAGTTCTGGATCCGCCAGCGCACCGACTGTCGCGACCGGTACGGACACGTGCTTTTTTATTTCGGCGGCATACTGCACATTCACGCCGTCCGGCAGGAAGAGCGAGGGGTGCGTTACGGTGAAGACATCCATCACCTCGTGATGACCCGCCGACACGTGGATCATGTCTACATGCCCCTCGAGCTGTTTTGCGAAGGCGACACCTTCCTCAACGGTGTACCCGCCGTCGAAGCACTCCGAGCCGCTGATGCGTATCTCGATCGGGAAACCGCTCCCGACCGCCTTGCGGATCGCGTCGCAGACTGCGACAGCAAAACGGCTGCGGTTTTCGATGGAAGATCCGCCCCATCTGTCTGCACGTGTGTTGAGCGACGGGGAGAGGAACTGGTGGATGAGCCAGCCGTGCCCGGCATGGATCAGGATCATTTCAAATCCGCAGCGCTTCAAGAAAGCGGCGGCATCCGCAAACTTCCGGATGGTCTCCTCAATCGTTTCCTCATCCATCCCGATGATGCGCCTGCCTTCATGCTCCGAGTCGACCGGTCCATAGGCGGGGACGGAACTGTCAAGGTAGCGGTTTGAATACATGCCGGAATGGTTCACCTCGGCGCAGGGGACCGCCCCGTTCCAGCGGATGGCATCCGCCGTGCGCGCATAGGCGTAGATCGAGGACGGGTTGTCGGCAAAAGAACGATCAGGTGTGAAGCTCCCGTACGCGTCCACCATGCACTCTCCGACGCAGACGGCAGCCGCACCCCCCTCCGCCTTGCGGGCGTAGTAGTCCGCAGCGGCAGGTGGCAGGATGTCCTTGCCGTGCCCGCCGCGCTCTAGATCCAGGTAGCCTGTCGGGGAGGCAAAGATGCGGTTGCGGTAGAGTACCTTGCCGAGCCGGATCGGCTCGAATAGATGGGGGTATTTGTGCATTGCCATGCGGGTTGCTTCCTTTCTGTGCCACAAAATATGAAGTGCGTGTAAAGATGGATATGTAGGTGTCGGATGGGTTCCCAAAGAAACAATACTGCAATCCGGCAATAAAAGCCAATGACTTTATAGACTGGTTTCTATTCCAAAATGGAATAGGGTTGAGGTTGCCAGCGCTTCAGCGCGCCTCCATGGCAGGGTATTATGCGTATGCCTTTTTTGCATCGTATGTGAACGGTTGTATACTTGTAATATCTTTGTAACAGGTGTAGAGTAAGGGCATAAGGAAGAATCCGCCCATGGTATGAGGTCTGGGCGGGTGGAGGCACTGCCAGTCCTAGGCTGCGCCTCACAAAGATGAAGAGAGGTGCGGGAAATGAAAAACATCCGTCGCTTTCAGGCATTCTGCGTATTTATGTCATTTGTGCTCATACTCACATTGTTGCCCCTGCAGGGGGATCTTTCCTATGCCGCGGAGGTCTCGGTGGGCGCTGTCGCGGGCGGCGGGGCGTGGGAGGCGGATGCCGTGCCTGACGATGGAGGCGGCGAGTTGGGCGTTGTCCCTGAAGGCGGGGACGATGCCGCAGACACCGGCAGCAGCCCAGCCGGAGTGGAGGCGGATGCGGAGAGCGAGACCGACGGCAAGGGCGGGGGCGGGCTCGCAGGCTCCGATGCAGACGGCGACGCAACCGACACAGGCAGCGCTGCCCCCGGCAGCGGCGCAGACCCGGCGGACGCGGCATACCTCGCGCTCGCCTCGGAGCACGGCATAGGGATCGTGGTCGAGGGGGCAGAGGATGCCGACCGTGCGGACGAAGGTGCGCCCGGGGACGTGGACGTGTCCGGGCTGCCCGTGCTGGAGCGCGGCGAGGACTACACGGTGTTCGGGGCGGACGGCGACACGCGCATCCTGAAATCATACTTCGCCCCCGTCCGGTACAGGGACGGGCACGGGGATCTCGTGGATATCGACAACAGCCTCGTGCCCGCGACGGGCGCGCACGCCGCAGGGACAGGCTACATCCTGACGAACGCGGCAGGCCCCGCCACGCTGCGGCTGCCTGCAGACCCGCTCGCAAGACCGGTGCGGGTGGACGTGGAGGGCAGCCCGGAGGCATCCTTCTCGATGCGCCCGGTACCCCCTGCAGGGGACGGCGCAGTCGGCACAGGCGGCGCGGGGGGCATGGGCACGCTG
>JAITHG010000063.1 GCA_031280075.1 Eubacteriales Family XIII. Incertae Sedis bacterium
CGACCGCGTACAGCTTCGGGCAGCTCGTGTACTTTTTCGAGCTCGCCTGCGGGCTGACGGGACTGCTCATGGGAGTCAGCCCCTTCGACCAGCCGGGCGTGGAGGCATACAAAACAGAAATGAAACGAATTATTTCCACATAGCTGCAAACAGGGCAGGGGAGCAGAAGATCACAGAAAATTCCGCTTTCTTCTCAAAGCCTTGATATGGAATTTTAATTTGATATCATGGTGGTTGCACCTGTAGAATCATCACAACACTCTACTTGAAAAGGAGGCTCGTCATGAAAACAATCGGCGTACTCGGAACGGGGACGATGGGGGCAGGAATCATTCAGGTTCTGGCACAGAACGGCTTCGATGTCGTGCTGCGCGCACGGCGTGAGACCTCAGTCGAAAACGGACTTGCGACGGTGAAGAAAAACCTCGAGAAGCTCGTGTCGAAGGAGAAGATCACGGCGGAAGAGAAGGATGCGGTGCTGGCGCGCGTGAAGGGGAGCACGGACATCGCGATCGTCAAGGACGCAGACCTCATCATCGAGGCGGCTACAGAGGAACTCGAGGCAAAGAAGGCGCTCTTCAAAGAGCTCGACGAGCTGACGAAGCCCGAGACCATCCTCGCGACCAACACCTCGTCCCTCTCCATTACGGAGATCGCGGCGGCAACATCCCGCCCGGACAAAGTCATCGGCATGCATTTCTTCAACCCTGTCCCCATGATGAAGCTCGTTGAGATCATCAAGGGCATCGCGACCTCGGACGAGACGCGGGATGCCATCCTGAATCTGACGACGACCATCGGGAAGACACCCGTGGAAGTTAACGAAGCCCCCGGCTTCGTGGTGAACAGGATCCTCGTCCCCAGCATCAACGAGGCCATCGGCATCCTCGCGGACGGTGTCGCTTCGGCAGAGGACATCGACGAGGCGATGAAGCTCGGCGCAAACCATCCGATGGGTCCGCTCGCACTCGGCGACCTCATCGGGCTGGATGTCTGCCTCGCGATCATGGAGGTGCTCTACACGGAATTCGGCGATTCAAAGTACCGCCCACACCCGCTTCTGCGCAAGAAGGTACGTGGCGGAGAACTAGGAAGGAAGACAGGCAAAGGTTTCTTCGTATACGGATAACGACGGCATCTCGCCGCAGCCGGGGTTCACCCGGCTGCGGCCAAGCTGTTTGGGGGGACTGTCTGCAAAGCATTAGACATGGTACAAACAACGACCCGCGATAGAAGGGGCGGCGCATTCAGCCGGGTGTTCCTGCCGACATTCATCATCCTGCTTGCCATCTTCACAGGGGCTATTTTTCTCATCGACAAATTCGGGTTCTTCGGGCTTATTGGCGGTGACATCATGAAGGATGTGAAGCCGTGGGTAGGCGCGAAGACAGCCTTTTCTCAGAAATATCCGGACAGCAAGCGCATCAACGTGCTCCTGCTCGGGCACAACCAGGAACTGACGGACACCATCATGCTGGGCAGCTTCGACACGGAGCTCAAGCGGGTAGACATCGTTTCCGTCCCACGTGACACCTATTACCCCCGCCCCGACCACCCGGGCGCGACTCTCCAGAAGATCAACGCGGTCTACAAGACCGAGAATGTCCGAATGGCCGCAAAGGCGGTATCGAATGTTCTGGGAGGTGTCCCAATCCACTATTATGCCATCATCGACGACGATGGGGTCAGAAAGATTGTGGATGCCATGGGGGGGGTCACGATAGACGTGCCGATGGATATGCATTATACTGATAGGAAGCAAGGGCTTTACATCAACCTTAAAAAAGGAAAGCAAAAGCTGAACGGAAAGAAGGCGGTGCAGTTCATCCGCTACCGCAAGGGCTACGTGGAGGGCGACATCGGTCGCGTCAAAGCGCAGCAGACCTTCATGAAAGAGGCTTTCAAGCAGAGCATTGGGATTGGCTTTCCCAAGGTAGCGGAAACCGTGGCGAAGGAAGTGAAGAACAACATCGGAATGCAGATGGCGGTGCGCATCGCCAGCGAGGCGGCGGGAATGAAATCGAAGTCCATCAAGTCTTGGATGATGCCGGGAGAGGCGCGGAGAATGGACGGGCTTTGGTATTTTTTTGCGGACGAGGCCGAGACATCGAAAATGATGAACCGGATTTACAGTATGAAACCGAAGGAGAAAAAGTAGGTGAACAGCAACAATGGTACAGTGACAGGAAAGAGACCGAAAACGCCGGGCCGGGTCTTTGCGAAGTTCTTCGCCATCACGTTCGTGATCGCGATCATCGTCTGCACGGGTGGTGTGGCGGTGGGGATGCAGCTGCTCAGCATCAAACCGATGGAGCCCATGGATGATGGGCGACCGGACGACGTTGCGGTGGAGCAGACAGAACAGAACCTAGAGCTGTACATCCCCGGAGAGGGCATGTTCGCGACGGACTACAAGGACAGCAAGCGTGTCAATGTGCTCCTGCTCGGCAACACGGACGAAGAACTGACGGACACCATCATGCTCGCCAGTTTCGATACAGAGGCGAAGAAGGTGGACATCATATCCGTCCCCCGCGACACATATTATGAGCGCGAAGGCATGTATGGGGCATTCCTGAAGATCAATTCCGTGTTCCATGAAGGGGTGTATGCGACGGCACAGGCCGTCCACAACGTCCTGCTCGGCATCCCCATCAACTATTACGCAGTCATTGGCTATGACGGCATCAAGAAGATCGTGGATTCGATGGGCGGCGTAGAGATCGATGTGCCGCAGCGCATGTACTACGTGAGTGCGCACCAAAACCTCTATATAGACCTGCAGCCCGGTCTGCAGGTGCTCGACGGCGACCACGCCGTACAGTTCATCCGCTACCGCAAAGGCTACCGGGAGGGCGACCTGGGGCGCGTCAACGCCCAGCAAAACTTCGTAAAGGCAGCCATCAAGACCGCGCTCGGCAAGGACTTGGTCAAGGTCGCGCGGACGGTCATGGACAATGTGCAGTCGAACATCGCCGTCGGTGCGATGCTCTACCTCGCAAAGGAGGGCATCGGCATGGATATGTCGAAAGTGGATTCCGTGGTTTTGCCCGGAGAGGCGCAGATGGTTCATGGCGGCTCTTTCTGGATCCCCGCAACGGTGCCGGAAGTGGAGGCGATGCTGCGTGGCGTGTATGACCCGCAGGCTGCCGGTGTGTCCGGATCCGCCGTGACGGGTGGGGCTACGAGTGGTGGGGCTACAAGCGGTGGGGCGGCCGCTGGGGGAGCCTAGGGTGCCGGACGAACAATTTTCTGTCAGGTGTGACAAATTACCGGTTGCTTTTTCCTGTGGGCGTTGATATAATTTTAACGCGAATCCGCCATTACTCTTCAGTACCTTCCCCTCACTGAGATACGACACCTGAACGGTAATGTATATATCCCCAATCGTTAACATCAATTCAAAATCTAACGGAGGCCGTCATCTTGGCACAAATCAACGGAATGGAAGAAGCAATCCTTCGATCGAAGAAGGTTGCGGAGCTGCGGGAGATCGCGAAGGCGTTCGGTGTCCCCGGCTATGAGAAAATGAAGAAATCAGTGCTGCTGGAGTCGCTGATCAGCGGGCAACTCCCGATGGGCTTTGATCCGCCGCCAGTGATTTCACCGGAAATCTTGGCGATGCCGCTGCCAAAGCGCAGAGGCAGACCACCGAAAAATCCGGAGGTCATCGCGCGGATACAGGCGGAGGCAGCTGCCGCTGCCGCTGCTGCCGCCGCTGCAGAGATCCCGCAGGCGGCAGCGGTTCCGCCGCCCATGTCGGCACAGCCGTCCCCCTTGGCGAGACAGTCCTCCGAAGAGGGCACGGATGTCAGCGCGGACGAAGTGTTCCTCCCTGCCGACCCGGTTCAATCCGCCGCGCCTTCCCACGCGCCTGCCCATGGGGCGGCACCCATGCGATCCCAGGCAGGGATGCCCGCAGCGGCACAACCTGCACAACCCTCGCATCCCTCGCAGGATGCAGGAGGGCGGGGTAGGGACGCAGAGCAGCGCCCCGAGCCGCAGGGCTTCGACGCAGAGGACGAGAAGAACAAGAATCGCTACGAGGTGGAAGGCATCCTTGAGCTGGCGGAAAGCGGCTTTGGCTTCCTGCGCTTCGAGAATTTCCTGTCGAGCAGCAACGATGTCTATGTCGCGCCGGCACAGATCCGGCGGTTCAACCTCAAGACAGGCGACAAGATCAAGGGTGTCGCGCGTCGGCCCAACGACGGCGAAAAGTTCGGTGCCCTTCTCTACGTATTCAGCGTGAATGGCGAAGACCTCAAGGTCGCCATCAACCGCCCGCAGTTCGAGCGGCTCACGCCCATCTTTCCGAACGAGCGCATCAACCTGGAGGACGGTCCGAAAAACCTCGCGACGCGCCTCATCAACCTCGTCGCGCCCATCGGGAAGGGACAGCGCGGGCTCATCGTGGCACCGCCGAAGGCAGGCAAGACCGTCCTGCTGAAAAACATCGCGAACACGATCGAAAAGACACACCCGGAGTGTGAGATGATCGTCCTGCTCATCGACGAGCGCCCCGAGGAAGTCACGGACATGCAGCGCTCCATCAAGGGCGAGGTCATCTACTCGACCTTCGACGAACTGCCGACCAACCACGTAAAGGTGGCGGAGATGGTGCTCGCACGCGCGCAGCGCCTCGCCGAGTACGGCAGGGACGTGGTCATCCTGCTCGACAGCATCACGCGCCTCGCGCGCGCCTACAACCTAGTCGTGCCCGCCTCAGGCAGAACGCTCTCCGGCGGTCTTGACCCCGGTGCCCTGCACAAGCCCAAAAAATTCTTTGGCGCAGCGCGCAACATCGAGGAGGGCGGCAGCATCACGGTGCTCGCCACGGCGCTCGTGGAGACAGGCAGCCGCATGGACGAGGTCATCTTTGAAGAGTTCAAGGGCACGGGCAACATGGAGCTGCACCTCGACCGCAAGCTCTCCGAAAAGCGCATCTTCCCGGCGGTCAACCTGAACAAGTCGGGTACGCGCCGCGAGGATCTGCTCATGGATCCCGAGGAATTGGAAGCGATTTGGCTCATGCGCCGCGCGATGTCCAACCTCGGCACCCAGGAGGTTACGGAAATGATCATTGACCATATCGCGCACACGCGCTGCAATGCCGACTTCATCAAGATCATCCGGAAGATCTTCGAGAACGAGAGAGGATAGCCACAGACCAAAGTGGATTTCAAACGCATATTTATCAAGGATGCCCGTCCGACGAAAGTAGGCGGGCAGGCGGTCCTCGAAGGGATCATGATGAAAGGCGAGGACCGGACGGCCCTCGTCGTTCGTCTGGGCGACGGCAGTCTGTACGCGAGCACGAAGCTGCTGCCGAAGCCGGGCAAGTGGCGTAAGGTGCCGATCGTGCGCGGCGTGCTTGTCTTTGTCGATTCGCTCGTGACGGGTGTGCGCACACTGATGCAGTCGGCGGAGCTGCTGGAAGCCTCCTTCGTTGAAGACGGTGCCGAAGGGGGCGACGAGGGCGCGGGGGCGGACGGCGCACAGGACTCCGGGATGATCGAGGAGACGCGCTTCACGCGCTGGCTCACAAAGCGCTTCGGAGAGGACGCGCCGATGCGCTTTGCCCTGTTCTCCGCTGTCGCCATCGCCATCGCCTTCACCGTAGGCATCTTCATCATCCTGCCGACCTTGGTGCTCGGGCTGCTCGGCAGCTGGGTCACGAACGAGGTCGCGCTCAACCTCATCGAGGGTGCCTTCCGCATCGCGCTGTTCGTGGCATACATTTTTGCCGTCTCGCACATGAAGGATATCCGGACAGTCTTCCGCTTCCATGGCGCGGAGCACAAGTGCATCCACTGCTACGAGAGCGGGCTGCCCCTTGAGCCGTCAAACTGCCAGCGCTTTGAGACGCTCCATCCGCGCTGCGGGACGAGCTTCCTCATGTTCGTCATGATCATCGCGCTGCTGCTCTTCTCCCTGCTGGGCTGGCCCAACCCGGCGCTGCGTGTCGCCTCGCGGCTTGTGCTTGTCCCCGTCATTGCCGGGCTCTCCTACGAGCTCCTGCGGTGGGCGGGCAACAGCACCGCGTGGATCGTGAAGGTGCTCAGCGTGCCGGGGCTGCTGCTGCAGAAGCTCACGACGCGGGAGCCGGACACGAAGGAGCTGGAGGTCGCCATCGCGGCAATGCACGCCGTGCTCGTGCCGAAGGACACGCCGGTCTTCGAAGGGGCGTGCGACCACTTGGGCAGACCGCTGCCAGAGCCTGCGGAGGAAGACGCGGGCGGAGGCGCAGGCGAGGACGCGTCCCTGCGGGACTTCCTGCAGACCTGGCGCAGGCTCTTCGGAGAGAGGACTGGGACAGAGGACTGAACGTGGCGCAGGCCGGGCAACAACAAGCAACAGATAATCGGGCGCGGCAAAGACCGGCCTGCAGAATTGGGATCGGAACGGATAGAAATGGGACTTCAGGTCAAGGAAATACTGACCGTCGCGGAAAACATCCTGGTGGATGCGGGCGACGCGGACTACAAGACGGATGCGGGCATCCTGCTCTGCCACGTACTGCGCTATGACGAGCAAAAGCTCTTCATGAACTGGATGCGTGAACTGGAAGACAGCTACAGCGAGACCTACTTCGCCCTCATCCGGCGCAGGGCGGAGGGCGAGCCGACCCAGTACGTGACGGGCAAGGCACCCTTCATGGGCATGGAGTTCAAGGTGGACAGCCGCGTGCTCATCCCGAGGGACGACACAGAGACGCTC
>JAITHG010000070.1 GCA_031280075.1 Eubacteriales Family XIII. Incertae Sedis bacterium
GTGTCCACTACGTTCGGCTTCTGCACCAGGGCAGCCGTCGCCGCGTTCAGCGAAGATGTTGCTGCGTTCGCCTGCGCCTGCGTCGCGGACGCGTCCTGCACGACCGTCTTCGCCGAACCCAGCACCGACGCGAACAGAATCCAGCTCGCCGGCGTGTAGTCCGCTTCGGCACGCAGCTCCGCCGACGCGATCGCTGCTCGCAGTGCCGTCTTGTCCGCCTTCTTCGCCAGCGAGTCCTTCGCCGCGTTCAGTGCCGACAGCGCTGCGTCCACCTGTCCCTGCGTCGCCGACCCGTCCTGATCGACCACCTTCGCCGAGGCAAGCGCGGCGGCAAACGAGACCCAGGTCGATGCGATGTACTCCGCTTCCTCCAGCTGCTCCGATGCCACAATCGCGGCATGCAGTGCCATCTTGTCCACGACAGGCGGCTTCAGCTCGAGCGCCGCCTTCGCGGCGGTCAATGCCGACAGCGCCGCATCCACCTGCCCCTGCGTCGCCTGCGCGTCTTGATCAACGGTCTTTGCAGCCGCCAGAGCCGCTGCAAACGGCGTCCAGCTCGCCGAGGTGTAAACCGCCTCCGAAAGCAGCTCCGAGGCAGCGATCTCCGCTCGCAGCGCAGACTTCACAGCGGTGTTGCCCTCCAGTGCCGCGATGGCATCCGCGACCTGACCCGCCGTCGCGAGCGGGGCGATGAGGACATCCAGCGCCTGCTGCCTGGCAGCCGCGACGGCACCCGGGGCAAACAGCGCGCGGACGAGGGCAGTCTTGTCCTGATGGGTGTAGAGAGCCCCCCCACCCCAACCGGAGTTGATCCCGATGTCCGCGCCATACCCCTGCACGGTGA
The DNA here is from genome assembly GCA_031280075.1 of Eubacteriales Family XIII. Incertae Sedis bacterium. Next base: position 845 of record JAITHG010000070.1, read on the forward strand.
ACTGCCAGCGGACGACATCGCCGTCCTTCAAGGTGAACGATCCCGCGCCCACATTGAGCAGGACATGGTTGACCGTAATCATCCAGCCCGAAGCGTCCGAGTAATCGAATTCTGAGAGCAAACTGTTGCCGTTCGTCCCGAGACTGATCGTGATATAGGGGGGTGGGTTCGTATACCCTTTGTCGATGCCATAGATCCCCGACAGGTACCAGCTTGAGCCCGAGCCGGTCGCCTGGCAGGCGATTCCCTTGCTGGCCAGGAAGTCAACCGTCGCCACCGATGCACGCGTCCCTGCAGGGATCGTCAGCTTCGTCGGCTCCACGTAGAAGCCCTGCCCCAGGTTGTAGCCCTCCACGTCTATGTACACCGTGATGTCCGCCTGCGCGGATGCCGAGCCGCTGTTCGCGGACGCGCCCAACGGGCACATCCCAAGCACGAGCACCAGGCTGAGCAGCAGCACCGCCACACGGCTCGACACCCTGCGGGCGGCGGATGCCCTTCGGGGGCTCCGCCGTATGACTCCTGCGTCCATTCTGCCTCGTTCCATTTTACTTCTCACCTTTCTTCCCACTTCTGCGACCGACCTGTGTCATGCGATGCGCTTGACGGGCGCAGCTGCCTTCTTGCCTGCCGCGACCGTGCCGACCTTTGCCCAGTGTGCGTAAAGCGTCCTGCCTGATGCCAACCCGTAGACCGTGGCAGCGCTGACGCGCTTGCCGCCGCTCTTTGCCGTATACCAGCCCTTGAACACATAGCCGAGCCGTTTTGGCACGGGCAGCTTTCCGAGCTTTGCGTCAAACGTGACCGTCTTGCTGCGCTTGCCCGCAGCCAGGGCATTTCCCTTGTTCACATTCAGTTTCAGGGTGTACTGCTTTGCCGTCCAGCGCGCGTGGACCTTGAGTTCCCCGCTTCCGTTCACCACGCTCTCTGCGGTCAGCTTCTTGCCTGCCTCCGTGTACCATCCCGCAAAGCCGTATCATTTGCGCGCCGGAACCGGCAAGGAACCGAGCTTGTCCCCGGGCTTGTATGACTTGCTGGCGACCGACAAGGACACCCCGCCGCCCACAGTAAAGGCGATGTTGATCTGCGCGGGCGTGTTCGACCCGCCGCCTGTGTCAAGACCGCCCGTGTCAGGGCTGTCGCCTGAGCCGTTCCCGGTGCCCGGGTCGGAGCCGGAGCCTGTACCGTTCCCGGTGCCCGAGCCCGAGCCGCCGCCTGTGCCGCCGCCACCGCCCGAGGAAACTTGCTTGACCACGACGCTGACCCGCGTCTCCTCCAGCACGTAATTGTCACTGGTCGCGCGGATCATGATGTACGCCGTCTTCCCTGCCGCAGTTGCCAGCACGTCGAGGGGCAGCGGCGAAAGCACCTTGCCGCCTGCCCAGCCGCCGATCCACGACTGCGGGTTGAGCACGCCGTCGCCGTTGCCGATGCCGAGAGCGTCCACGGAGAAGGCAAGCCCCTTGTCGTCCCGCATCCCTGCTGGGAGCAGCTTCTTCAGATCCAGGTTGTAGACCTTCGCAGAACCGGCAGCCACTTCGACCGTCTGCGCGAAACCCGCGACTTCCACCGGAACCACAGTGACGATGGCCGTCCATGTCAGCGGGCTCGGGACATCGTAGTTTCGAAGCGTGAAGGCGCTGGGGGTCAGGATGGCGGTATAGCCGTTGTTCTTCACGATGGGGATGATGGACGGCTGCGCCCACCCGAAGAGCCCAAGCGCCGCATCCCCTGTGAGCGTCGAGCTCGAGAGGGACGAACCGTAGGAGACGGTCGAGGCGGTCGGCAGAGGAAGCGTCGACGCGGCCGCCCTTGCGATTGGGAAGACCCCGAGCACGACTACGCCCTCGTCGTAGTCCGTTCCTCCGCTGACAGAGACCTCAGCGCGGTATATGCCCGCCTGTGTCGGCGCGTCGGTCGAAGAATCGTACGCCGTACCCTGCCAGCCCGTATATCGGATCGTCAGCGTGCCGCCCGTCCCGGCATCGAAACCGGGAGCAACGCAGGCGACCGAGACGATGCCATGCTGGTTGCCGTCGAACACCGCGTCTTCGGGCAATTCAAAATCGAAGTCGTCCGCCGTCAGGGCGATCCTCGAGATCGTGATGCCCTCGACATCGAGGAAGTGCTCTTCGCTTTGGTTTTTCGCAAAGATGCCGGCACCCAAGGCGGCATCGGAGGACCACGCTGCGCTCGCACCTGCCGGAGAGAAGGCGAGATCCTGTGTCGAGCGAAGCGGGTAGACCGTGTTGCCCGCCGCCTTGTCCCAGGCGATGACCATGCCCGTGCCCTCCGGCCCTGCAAAGCCTGTGGGATTGTCCTGCAGGTGCACGGCGCTCGTCGCAGATCCGCTGACAGCATCGCCGCAGGAGAAGACCACGCCTCCGCCGACGGACAGCGTGCTGTCGTCTCCCCGCACATGGATCGCCCTGGCACCGCCGCTGCGAACCGTCCCGCCGCCCACCGTGACCAGCGAGGGGGAGTCATAGCCCAGCGCCTGGATGGCGCAGTAGCTGCCCTTGTTTTGCACCGATGCGTCTTCAGACACTTCGACAACGTTGCGCGTCTGGATGGTGGCTCTCGTGTCGGATGCGCTTGTCACCTTCGCTGTCCCACGCAAGGAGATGGAGGTGCCGTACTCGCTGGCAGTTACTGCAAAGTTCCCGCCCGTCGACTCGATGCTCCCACCGCTCGCCACGAGGCTGGCAGTGCCCGAGACCATATGGAGTGCGGCAGCCGCGCCGGACGCGACGATCTCGGCATCGCCCCCGACATAGAGCGGTCCGTTGTAGGCGATGGCACCCAGGTTGGGTTCAGCAGACGATGAAAGCACCTTTGCTGTGCCGCTTACCGTGATCTGCGCCGTCGCCTTCGTCGCCTGGATGACACCGCGGCTCGAGGACAGCTCCCCTCCTGTAATGGTTATTTTCTGGAAATCGTCTGGGGCATAGAGTGCATATGACCCGCCTTCCGTCTCGGTATTCCAGATCTTTGCATCGCCCCAGATCAGCACCTCGCCGCTCAGCATGAGCGTCGGCTGGGAGGACTCGCAGTGCAGCTTGGCCTCGCCCAAGATCGAGATTTTTGAGCTTGCCTTGGTCGTGTACAAGGCGTTGCCCGTGCTGCCGCCCTCGATATCCCCGCCGCTTACGGCGATCTCCGCGTTTTCCCCTGTCAGCAAGATGCCGCGATAGCCCTTGATCAGCCCGCCGCTGACGGAGACTTTGCTGCCTGCGCCGTCTGCCTGCAGGGCAGAATAGGCGGTGGAGTTGTTTGTGACCTCCCCGCCGGAAATGCTGATAACGGCATCGGGAGTATTGTTGTAGATTGCCCTGACCTGATTCGAATGGACTTTGCCCCCGCTCATCATAAACAAACTGCCACAAAGGATCGTGGTCGTTGCCGCTTCGTTTTGAATCGAAGCATTCTCTGCAATCGAAGTGCTTCCCTTGGAGTACAGGGTATATTGCGCTGCCGAGTTGTGTACATTCGCGTCGCCGCGAACCGTCAGTGTGGACGTTGGTGTGTATGCGGTAATCGTCGCAAAGGATGTCCCGCCCTCCACCTCCCCGCCAGTCACCGCAATATTTGCGGATTCACCCTGCGCGTAGATTGCGCCGCCCCCCGATATCTTTCCACCGCTTACGGAGATGGCTGCGTTCGCCCCATGGGCGTAGATCCCGATCGAGGTGCCCTGGACGGCACCGCCGCTCACCACGAGCTGGGCGCCTGCCTGACCGGAGCGGATGCCATACCGTCCTCCCTTGATCAGCCCCCCTTCGACGGCAATTTTGCTGCCCGTGCCATAAAACATGATGGCGTCAAACTTGTCGCTTGACACCTCTCCGCCGCTGACCAGAATCTGCCCATTGGCACCTCCGCTGTAGAGCGCTTCGTAGTCGGTGCTTTCGCTGATCAGAGTCCCACCGCTCACCTCGCAGACAAAGTCTGGCTGTATGCAGTCAATTGCGCTCCTGCCTGCCGAACGGAGC
>JAITHG010000094.1 GCA_031280075.1 Eubacteriales Family XIII. Incertae Sedis bacterium
TTAAATAGATGTGAAATCAATCAACTTTTGGGTCGCGATTTCTCGCTGGCACACTTGTCAATGACGAGGTGGGGCAGGTTGAAATCACTAGGTAGACTATAAGAAGACGCTTGGAGGAGGAACTGCTATGAAGATTTCTGGTTCAATGAAGTTGGCGAAGAACAATAAGAGACGAGCTGGGGCAGTAGCCTGCTTGATTGCTGCCGTGTTGGCTCTGACGTGCATCGTTCCGGTCGCTTCCTACGGTGCGGCGAAGGCGAGCAATTGGCCGAGCTTTCGCGGCGATGTGGCGACGAAAGGGGTCACTGCGGCAAAGACACCGCGCACGTCAAAGGAGACGGTGCGCCGCTGGGTGAAAAACCTCATCCCTGAGACGGACATGTATTCGCTCAGCAATCCCATTATCGTAAACAACAGGATCTATGTCGCGGTGTCGTCCGGATGGCCAGCCACGGACGGCAAGGTGTTTGCCTTCAACCTGAGCGGCAAGCTCTTGCGCCAGAAGCTGATCGACCCCGCGCTCAACCCGGAGACCGGCAAGCCATACGGCACGCCGACGCTGGGCTACATCGGAGCGGGCGGCGGCATGGTGTTCGTCCCGCTGACAGACGGCACGGTGCGCGCTCTCGACGCGGTGACGCTGGAGCAGAAGTGGAAATCTTCCGCGTTCACATACGCGGACAGCGCCAACCTGGATCCGGCAACTTCCGAGCCCGCCATTGTCCCCTATGATTTTTCCAGCCCCATCCTCTACAGGAATGGCTACATCTACACCGGGGTTGCTGCGGGCTGGTCTGAACTGCCCGGATGCTTCTTCGCACTGCGCACTGCAGATGTGGACACCTCGAAGGCGGACGAAGTGAATGCTCCTGCCTGGACATGGCAGGCGGATGGCGCAGCGGAAAAAGGCTATTATAACGTGGGGGCGGCCTTCACGAAGAACGCAGTGGTCTTCGCAGGGACGGGCGGACTGCTTGTCACGCACAGCTTGACGACGAGCACTGCCGCGCTCTCCACCTACGACCTCGGTGAAAGTGTCAAGAGCGAGATGGTCTCCGACGGGAACGCCGTCTATGGGACGACGATGGGAGGTCGCATCTTCAGGGCTGCGGTCGATTCTGCCGGCAAGGTCTCGGCGGGCTCCGTCAAGAAGGCGAAGCTGAGCGGCGAGCAGAGCTCTGTCGCGCCGGTCGTATACCGTGGCAAGGTCTACGCCGTATCCGGGAAGCAGAACTTCACCGGCAAGGGGGTCGGCAGGCTCGACGTGTTTGCAAAGAACACGCTGAAGAAGAAGTCAACGCTCGACCTCGGGGATTATGTGAGCAGTTCCCCCCTGTTGTCGAAGGGCTACGCGACGAAGGCGAACGGGTACAAAGTGCATCTCTACGTCATGCACAATGCGGTTTCGGAGAACAACGTCATCCGCGTCACAGACAGTGACCGCCTGAAGAAGCCAGTAAAGGCAACGCTGTTCAAGCCGGGCGGCAACCAGGGCGGTGCCAGCTTGATTGCGGACACGTCCGGCAACCTCTACTTTTACAGCACGAACACCGATGCGGCGACATACAAAATGAAGGCGGATCTGGTGTCTCTGGGGATCAAGAAATGACCTGGCGCACCACGCGCCGCCTGCTGATCGTTGTCCTGTCCGTGCTTTTCTGCCTCGCACTCGCTTCCTGCGGGGGCGGGGCAGGGGGCGGCACGGGAGACGGAACGGACGCAGACGCGGGCGAGGGAGCATCCGTCGGGGTGTCCGAAGGGGCGGTGGCATCCGCTGCGGATGCCGATGGGGATGCCGTCGCGACCGGAACGACGGACGCGGCGAATGACAGTGCATCGCCTCCCGGTCTGGGGGACAGTGCATCCGCAGCCGGTGTCGGCTCGGATGCCCAGACGCAAGAGCAGGAGCAGCCGCCGCAGAAGCAGACGCAGGCGGACGGCAAGAGCTCTGCCGACACATCGGGAAAATCGGGGAATTCGGAGAAAACAGACGGCAAGAAACCTGCAACGGACAGCGCAGGGAATAGCGACAAGTCTGGTGGCAAGGGCACGCCCGACGCATCGCCGCCGAAAGGCAACGACACAAAACCACCGAGCAAGCCCGCAGACACGCAGAGTGAGCAGATCACGGTGACCGTGTCCGCCGACTGCAAGACACTGCTTGCGAAGAATCCGGATCTCGCTGCAAAACTCTCGGAAGATGGGGTGATCCTCGCTCCGAAGAGCGTCACGTTGCCGGCGGGTTCGAACGTCCTGGACGCACTCAAGGCATCAGGCATCGCCTATGTAGGTTCGGTATACATCGCGTCGATCGGCGGGCTGTCGGAGATGGATATGGGTGCGAAAAGCGGTTGGGTGTACAGTGTCAACGGGACTTATCCAGGCAAAGGTGTCGCGGGGTACAAGCTCAAGGACGGCGATGACGTGCGATTCCGGTACACTCTGAACGGTGGGGCGGACGTCAAGTCTGAAGCTTGACGGTTTTTGTCACCGACGCACTAGGTCGCTGCCATAGGATTCGAAGTAGGTCTTGCTGTATTTTTCCAGTTTCCAGTCGGGGACGCGACAGGCGGGGCAGGGTTTTGCGACCCATTTGTTGCGCAGCCATCTGGCCGCTCGCGATGTGCGGGAATCACGTGCGTGGAAAGTCTTGCCGCAGTGCGTGGTGATCGTGATGTAGGCACCGTTGAGTTTCACTTCCCGGATGCCGTGCAGCACACCTGCGCGCGACGGCCAGAGTTTGATCTTGTCAAGGAGAAGATATAGTCCGACGTTCTTGCGATAGTATTTCTTTTCGCCCATTTGCTCCGCGTTGACCTCTTCATTTTGTATGCGCCGCGCCACAGAGTTGCAACGCGGCGCGCGGTGATGGCGGGAAGCCCGGGAGTCACACCCGGCTGCATGGATTTAGGGTCCATGTGATCCATCCGATCCACTCCCCATGTCGTACTTCGATTATATCATCATTTCTATTACCCCGGGGCTGCCTTTTGGCGAAAAACTGTCGAAGGAGTCAGGACTCCGAGAAGCATCACGGCGGCTCCGGTTTGAAGTGGGTCGGAGAAGATGCGGCTCTGAAGTTGTTCTGCCCCTTCTCCGATGGACTGTGGGAGCCCCGGCGACGAGAGCCGCACATCCGGGTGCAGGTCGCCTAAGGTGAGCCATGCGCCTGTGTTGGTCGCGTCGAGGATGAGGGGGAAGCGGGGGATGTCCCTGCGCCCTGCGATGCCTGCGGCTCTGTCTGCATGCTCCCGCAGCGCCTCTTCGCGCCTGTCGTGGATATGAACGCGTGCCCCCAGCGCCTCCAGTGCGTCGAAGGCGTGTCGTCCGACGGGACCTAGGCCTAGCAGGAGCACGTCCCGCCCTGCGAGCCCTCCCGCCATGCCGTCCAAGGCGGTGGCGTATCCATACGCCGTGGCGCGGTCGTTTTCCATGGATGCGCCGTTTTGAAGGTTGATGGCGAGGAAGCGCGCGTCGTCCGCCAGCAGGGTTGCATGGCAGCCTGCTTCGAGCACACGGTACAGTCCGTCCACATCCGGCTCATCTGGTAGAAAGGCTTCAGCACCCAAGCCTTCAACCAGACGGGCGAGACTTTCAGTGAATCCGCCGATGGTACCTTGCCCGGCGGTGACGCGCACGATGCCGACACGGCATCCCTGGATCAGTTCTCTGGCATCTGACTCCGTCAGTGCAATGCCTTGGAGCAGCCCTGCCCCTTTTGCGGCGAGTGCCAAGGGGGAAAGCCCGGTCAGGGCTCGGGTGTGCGCTTCATAGGCACGTATTTCCTCTGCCGTCGTCTGAAGCCATTCTGATACAAGTCGGGTCAATGTCGTCCCCTTTCCGTGCAATCTTGTTATGATGTCGGTCGTAAATATCGGGTCAAATGTGGAGCGGGATGCCGTCGATGAAGTCGGTGCCCCTGCCCACGCGCTTGATGGTGCTGTGACCGCCCTTGACCATGGCGATGCGTTCGATGCCGAACCCGAAGCCGACCCAAGGCTCGAAAACACCCCAGTTGCCGTCCAGGGAGTGCGGTCCGAAGGAACCGGACGCGAGCTCGATGTCACCTGCGACGATATCAAGCGTCTCGCCATATACGACCGAGCCTTCATCCTCAAAGGTGTAATCGTCTATACCCACCGCGCGCATGGCGGCTGCTGCGAGTGTTTTGAGCCGGGACGGCTGTTCCCCGTCCTTGCAGGCTGCGAACTCGACGAAGTTGAGCATCGTGAACTCGTTCATGTGCTGCGCGCCCTGCGTTTCTTTGCGGAAACAGGAGCCGCATTCAAAAATGCGCACTGGGGCGCAGGTGATGCGATGCAGTTCCCGCATGAGTACGTAGAGGCTGGGTGCGAGCATGGGGCGCAGGCACCTGCCCTTGTCCACGGAGAAGACCTGCGCGCGCAGGGGGGCTTCGTCAGAGATGCTCATCTTGTCGAGCATGCCCACAGGGATGATGGTAGATGTAACGACCTTCGTGAACCCCTCATCCTCAACGAGCCAACGTTCGAGATCCGCGATGATGGCGGCCGTATCCGGGATGTGCTTTTCACTTAGATGCTGCCCAAGGGTTTTGCGGGCTGTTGCCGCCAGTTCCTTCTCGCGAGCTCGGAAAGAATCCTCGCGCGTCTGGACATCCACGAATTCGGACAAGGTTTCGCGCACGTCCGCGCCGAGTTCGATCAAGCGATCCCGCTGCGTCTTTGAATAGTTTGTAGCCATTTCTCACTCCCCTCTGCGCCCATCCGCAGGGTCTCCGTGCACGCTGCGGAAGTGGGCTTCGCTGAATCTGTCTGCTGCCTTGCCGCACAGGACGGTCTGCCTGATACGTTCGTGAATCTCAGCACGGCGGGCATCCAAGCCCTGTTCGCTCGCGGCTCTGTAGATGAACGCGCCGCACAGGCTTGTCGTCCCCGTTGCAGTGTCCGTGCGAAGATCCGTCAGTGCATAATCCGCGCCGAAGGCATGCTCCCCCGTGCCCTCTTCCCGGTGCAGGCTGAGCGGACCTGCGCCTGCGAGTGCATGCTCCCCCAGGGACTGCACCCGTGGCATCGCCTCGTCTGGCTGCACCGTCGCCACGATGTTTTCATAGGTCGCGAATGTCGCCTCACTGTCAGGTTTTTCACCTGACGGGCTGTCCCCCCACGTGCCGCCGACAAGGGAGAGTAGCTCCTCGATGTAGTTGATCCCAACAGATGCGTACACGGCGGCAGGTGTCTGCGAGGGAAAGCGCGCATCGATCTCGAGGACTTTCATCAAGCCCTCGTGCCAGATGGCCTCGACATCCATGATGCCGTACAGCCCCGTCGCTTCCGCCAGGCGCAGCGTGTCGCTGTACAGCGCCTGCACGGCGGGATCGGAGCCGAGTGCAAGCGGCACCGTCACGCGGCAGCAATCCATGCCTCCGTCCACATGGATCTCAGTCAAAGGATAACAGCGGTAATGCCCGGGGCACCCGATGACCTCTACAGAAAACGCCCGCCCAGGCAAGTACTCCTGCGCGATCCAGTCCGCCGCCCCATGTGCTTCCCCCTCGCCCGGCTCCGCCGCCAGCGCCCCCGCCGATCTGTTGGGACGACCAGCCCCTGCCTGCAGTCCGTCTGCCCCTGCAAGGATCTGGTTCAGTGCCGCCGGATCATCCACCCGCACGATGCCATCGCTTCCGCTCCCACCGGAGGGCTTGAGTATGTATCCGTCCTGAGCCCATGCGCCGGAATCCCGGGCATCCCGCGCCACCTCGTCCGCATACCTCGGGCAGGGGATGCCAAGCTGCCTGAAGAGCCGGTCGGATTTCTGTTTGGAAGAGGAGACGGCATAGGCCTGTTCGCTGAACGCGAGCGGAAGGTTCCGCTCCTTTGCGAGTGCGGAGAGCGCGGAGAGCGCCCCTTGGTTCTCAGTAGCAGGCAGAACCAGATCGGCACTGTCAAGCAGCGCCAGCAGTTCTGCGGAAGGATGCTGCACATCGCAGAGCAGCACCGCGTCCGCAATGCCGGACGCGGGCGTGTTCCGCTCCTTCTCGATCAATATGCAGTGGCAGCCGGCCAGCTTGGCAAGGAAAACGGCCTCCGTTCCCTGCAGCCGCCCACCGAGGATGGCAACCCGTTTCATTCTACGTGCCCCCGCTCCGTCGTTTCAAGGCATCCACAGCGCTGCGGAATTCCTCGTGGGTGGCGGTATGCAGCCCCATGCGCTCCAGGATGCCCCGGGCGACCCGTGCGGTTCGTCCACCGTCGTCCACGTCCTGTACAGACTGCGCGACACCGCGGTAGCCCTCCATAGGCGCAATGATGGAGGTCACGACGTTCGCGCCGGCATCGAGCCTCGGCGCGAGCCCGGCTATTCCGTCCACATCCAAAGTTGCTGGGATGAAGGCATGCGGATAGAGGATGCGCATGATGGCGAGGAGCACCAATTCCCGCCTGCGTGCGCCGCGCTCAGCGCCGTTCATGGGCGTGCCTTCCTGGGGTTCGAAGCTCATGGCGCGCACCTGTGAGGCACCGATTCGTCCCATCTCCTGCAGGGAGTGCACGAGCGATTCCGCAGACTCGCCCACGCCCGACAGGATGCCTTCTTCGACGAGCATACCGGCTGCGCGTGCCTGCACCTTAGCCTCCATGCGCAGGTTGTAGTCCTGCCCGCTGCGCAGATTCTCGAACAAGGCGCGGTCGTGCGTCTCCTGGTAGAGCGCAAAGAAGTCGGCACCCGCGTCCGCGAGCATGCGGATCGTGTCTGTGTCCACGACCCCGGGTGAGACCATGATGCCCACGTCCGCGTGCCTGCGGATGCCCGCGACCATCTCGGCGAGCGCGCTGTGCCCTTCGCGGCGCAGTTTCGCATCCTCGCCCGAGGTCAGGTCTATGAGGTGCACGCCTGATTCGATGAGGCGCGCAGCCGTTTCGACAACCTCCCGTGGTTCCTTCCGGTACCGCTCGATGCGGTTGGCTTTTCGATAATAGCAGAAGTGGCAGTCGTTTTCACAATAGGTGGAGTAATAGACGAAGCCGTAGAGAAAGATCTTGTCGCCGAAGACCCGCCGTCGCGTCTCGCGCGCCAGAGAGAAAAGGGCTGCTGCCTCTTCTTCGTCTGCAGTAAGCAGGTCGTCTATGAATGCCGGGGTCAGCGCCCCCGGGTTTCCGCAGATGGCCTGAAGGGATTCTGCGAACTGCTCTTTGTCGTATCCGTTCCGACGGTTCCCGTCCGTATGTTTCATTTGGCTCATTCCGTTCATACGTTCAGCGCGTTGCGGTTTGCCACCATGCAGGATGAACAGCCGCCCCGGCTGCTCGTGCACACGAGGCATTCCTCGCCGGGAAAATCGGCATCCGCATCTGCGAGCAGGAAGATGCCGGAGCAGGTCTTGAGCGGTACCATGACACCGCTCTCCGTGCAGCGCACCCCCAGCTCCTTGCCGCCTGCATGTCGCACGATGGGAATGCTGTCCTGGTTGGGCATCCCATAAAAACCGGGGCTGAAGCCGGGGCTGAGCCGGCAGGATGCAGAACCGGTGCGCGCAGGCATCTCCTTGGCGAAAAGCCCCTCCATGAGGATGCGCCCCGCATCGACATAGGCAGTCCCCCACATGTACGCGTAGAGTTGGCGCACCACGTTGTCCTCGTCGTCGAAGGAACACTCGCCGGCGGTCACGACATAGAGGACGACACCGTGCACTTTTTCCGGCGGGATGCGGACAAAGGCGGTCGCCTCCATGGCATCCCCGTCCACGCGCACTGCCGTCCCGTCGAAAGCATCCGGTCCGAGCCAGACATGGCTGCCCTGGATCTGGATGCCCCCAAGCCCTTCCTCGCGAACGGTCAACGCCTCCGCATACATGCGCTGGTGCTTCTCCTTGCCCTCGAGGTCAAAGCCCGCCGCTTTCAAGAAGAGCTTCTCCGCAAGCGGTCTCGCCTGTGCCTCGTCGATCTCGAAGTGTTCTGCAATCATATCCGCCTCCATCCTTCGCCATGCGAATTGCCAAGCGTTTCCTATGGCGAATCGTACCACACCGGGTGCAGGCACGTCAATGCATTCGCAGCTCTTTGCAGCAAAGAAACTCGAGTGGTCAAGTGTGAAAGCAAATAGTACATAATAGCGCAGTGGATTGCATGAGAAAGCCAGCCTGCCGGTATGGTAGGCGCTGCACCTTGAAAACTGAATAACATCACATCGCTTTAGTCAAAGCG
>JAITHG010000254.1 GCA_031280075.1 Eubacteriales Family XIII. Incertae Sedis bacterium
CGCGCGTCCCGCGCACCGATGGCGCGGGCTGCCTCGACGTATTCCTTTTCCCGCACGGTCAGGATGGAGGCGCGCATCAGGCGCGCGTAGCCGGGGACGCTGCTGATGCCGAGCGCCAGGATGGCGTTCTGCAGGCTCGGTCCCAGCACCGCCGCGAGCGTGATGCACATCAGCAGCATCGGCATGGCCTGGTAGATGTCGAGGAAACGCATGAGCAGGTTGTCGCGCCAGCCCCCGTAGAAGCCCGCGACCGCCCCGACCGCAATGCCGATCACGGCGGCGATCGCCACCGCGATGAGCCCGATCTGCAGGGACTGCTGCGCCCCGTAGATCAGGCGGCTCAGGATGTCGCGCCCGAGCTTGTCCGTCCCGAGCAGGTGCTCCGCGCTGGAGCCGGCATAGGACAGCTTCGCGTTTTGCGCCTCGTAGGAATACGGGGCGATCAGCGCGGCGAAGGCTGCCACGAGGAAGAGCAGGACGATGATGACGAGCGCCACCACGGCGAACTTGTTCTTCCGCAGCTGCCGCCAAATCTCATGCAGTCTGGATTTTTTGCGCTTTCGCATCCGCTCCGCCCCCCTTCTTCCTCCTGCCCTTCCCTCCGTACTGCGCGCGGATCCTCGGGTCGATGAGCGCAAACAGCACATCGATGACGAGGATCACGAACGCGAACAGCATCGACAGGATCAGGACGCTGCTCTGGATGACGGGATAATCCCTGTTGTTCAGCCCGGTCAGCGTGTACTGCCCGAGCCCCGGGATCGAAAAGATCACCTCCGTGACCACGGCTCCGCCGAGCGAGAGCCCGAAGATCGCGCCGGCGATCATGATGACGGGGATCGTCGCGTTCTTGAAGGCGTGACGGTAAAGGATCGTGCCCGAGGACAGCCCCTTCGCGCGCGCCGTCGTGATGTAGTCCTGCCGGATGACCTCCAGGAGGTTGGAGCGGGTCTGCCGCGCGATGACGGCGGTATAGCCGAGCGCCATCGAGACGCAGGGCAGGATCCACCCCTGCCAGGTCGTGATGCCGGATGCCGGCAAGATCTTCAGATAGACACCGAAATACCGGATGAGCAGCAGGGCAAACCAGAAGCTGGGCATCGACACGCAGAACAGCGAGGCGAAGATCGTCGCGTTGTCCTTCCATGTGTACTGGTGGGTGGCGGCGAAGATGCCGAGGGGGATGCCGATGAGCAGCGAGAGGAGCAGGCTGATGACGACCAGCGTGAGCGTGTAAGGGAAGCGCTGCAGCATCTCGTCGAGGACGGGACGCTTGGTCATGTAGGAAGTCCCAAAATCCCCGTGCACGACATCCCTCAGGAACTGCCCGTAGCGCACGAGGACGGGCTCGTTCAACCCCAGATCCTCCCGCAGTTCCTGCACCATCTCCTCGGACGCGTTCGAGCCGAGCATCATCCTGGCGGGGTCGCCGGGCGTGAAGCTGATCAGCAGCAGGATGAAAAGGGAGATGCCGAGCAGGACGGGGATCAGCATGAGCAGACGTTTGACGATGTACTTGACCAATTCTTGTCACCTCACTTGGTAGACGTTGCCTCTTCCATTATTTGCTGAATTGCATGGTTGTTTCGTCTGTCACATTATAACTAAGGGACTTTCGGAAAAGAAATATACAAGAAGTCTGTCTTTTGTCGGCAAACTGCCTACATTATGCCTTGAAGCCGCTGCCGACCAGCCCTCCCACGACCGCGAGGGCATCCGTGACCTGTTCCGTGATGGGCATTGCATAACTGATCCGGAGGTTTGCGTCGTGGTGCAGGTACTGCGAGAAGAGGTTGCCGGGCGCGAGCAGGATGCCGCGATCCAGCGCCGCGTAATAGATCTTCTCCGCCGACACGCCGTCCGGCAGCGTCACCCACAGATACGCCCCTCCCTGCGGCTCCGTGACCTGCGTGCCGGGCGGGAAGCAGCTGTGCAGGCAACTGCGCATCCGCCGCATGTTTTCGCGGTAGATCGCGCGGAGGTTCTTGATATGGGCGAAGTACTTGCCCGAGCGCACGTATTCCATGACTCCCAGATGCCCGGCGAGGGTGTCCTCCAGGGTCTCCAGCATGTGCAGCGCCATGATGTTGAAGGAGTGCTTCCCGCCTGCGGCCCAGCCGGACCTATAGCCGGGCGCGAAGGTCTTGGAGTAGCTGCCCACGTACACGACTTCGTCCGGGCACTGCTCCTTCAGGCTCGGGATCCGTTCGCCGAAGCGCAGTGCGCCGAGCGTGTCGTTCTCGATCACGACGAAGCGGTATTTCCGGCTGAGTTCCAGGAGGCGCTTCCGCGCGGGGAGGGGCATGAGCGCACCCGTCGGGTTCTGGAAGTTCGGTGTCACCAGGAGGCATTTGGGGCGCATGCCCTTCTGGAGGTGCCCTTCCAGCGCATCCAGATCCATGCCGTCCGGAAAGGCCGTCGGGATCTCGAGCGGTGTCAGGTGCAGGCGCTGCAGGTTGATGTAGTCGCTCAGCACGCCGGGGCTTTCGACTGCCACCGTGTCGCCCGGGCGCGTCAGGGCGCGCATCGCGAACAGGGAGGCCTCGCTTGCCCCGCTCGTCAGGCAGATCTCGCTGCCGGGGACGACGAGCCCGTGGACACGAAAGATGTAGCGCGCCGTCTCGTTCTCGATGTGGTAGTGCGAACGCAGGCGATTGTGCGCGAAGCCATAGGTATTCAGCTCATCCTCAAACTTCCGGGCGGAATGGGACAGGCAGCGCGCCAGGTCGTCGTTCGGGAAGTACTGCACGGTCGGAACCATGCTGCCGAGCGGGACAAACCCGTCCTCCATGGTCTTGCCCGCGTTGCTCTGGTAGAGGAAGTCGAGCATCAGCGGGGGGATGGGGATGGGCGGGCTGTCGTATGCGACCGCCGGGGGGACCTTCTCGATGTCGACCAGCCGGTGCCCCACCCGCTCCACGCCCTCGATGATCCCCTGTTCCTCCAGCCGTGCATAGGCGGCACCCACGGGCGTGATGCTGAAGCCGAACTGCTTTGCCAGCATGCGCACCGAGGGCAGGTTGTCCCCCTGCTTCAGGATGCCCGCCTGGATGGAGCGATAGATATAGTCGATGATCTGGTCACATTTTCTCATGCAAAGTCACTGCCCCGGATCTGTGCGAGGATGGCGGGATCCTTGATCTTGGCATCGTCTGCCAGCAGCAACGCCTTCGACAGGATCTCCGCCGTCCTCGGGTCGTCGTCAGCGAAGGGCAGGAAGACCCTTCCCCGATGCTGGCTCGGCACGGCCAGAATGTTCAGCTCGCCGCGCCCTGCCATCTGCACGTTGCCGCTGCCCAGATGCAGGCTGTACGCGCCGAGCGTCCCTTCGATCTTCACGAAGCGCCCTTCTACTTTTGCGTTTTCGATCTTGAGCAGCGCGAGCAGCTCCCGGACGATTGCGCCGCGCATCTCCACGGTGGAGAGGCTTGCTTCCGGATCCACGCCGCCCACGTGCGCCACACTCACGACCAGGTCTACGTCGCGCATCACCTCGGAGAAGACGATGGGCGGGACGCTTGCCAGCTCGACAGGCTTCCAGTCTTTGCGATCCAAGAATTTCACGTATTCCAGGGTCGGAGCCTCGATGTCCGCCGGCGAGAACCAGTCCGCCGCAGCATACATCGTCGCGATCAGGTTCGCACCGTAGCAGACGCGCTGCAGCCCCTCGTCGTAGTCCACCGTCCAGCCCCTGCCGCGGAGCAGCGCCACGGTCTTCGTCGGTTGCACCTGATGCCCTGCGTAGCGTCTGGAGAGCACCTTCTCCCGCAGTTCGTCCTCGTTTGGCAGGTAGAGCTCGCGGAACACCTGTTTGAAAGGCTGGACGAGCCTGTGCGCAACGGTCTCACGCTGGATTTCGTGCCACCGTCCCGAACGGTACAGGTCTACGGGGTGTGCCACGCGGCAGTCCGCGTCGTCCGCGATGTCCGACAGCTCGCAGAAGGCGCCCACCCTGGGGGGCACGCCCTCGCCCCCCTTGCCCCCCTCGCCCCCTTCGCCCTCGACCACAAAGAGCAGCTTCTGCAGCAGGGGAGAGATCACGGGGTGTGCAATAAGCCCCTTCAGTTCCCCGTAGCTGAAGCGGTCGCTGCTGACCATCGCGTTCTCCAGGCTGGTGCGTGCGCGCCGCAGCTGCTCCTTCAGCCCTGCCACGATCTCCTTGCACTCCAGCACATAGGCGTGTTTCTTGAGTTCGGCGGGGACGGATTTCAGGCGCTTTTCCCCCTTCTCCACCACGAGCGACGACGAGCCGTCTTCCTTTGTCTGCACGTGCACGCTGTAATCACCCAGGGACTTCGGCTCGAAGTAGCCCTTGATCTCCTTGATCTTCTGCGTCTCCATCCTCCAGGAGAAGCGCAGCACGTCCTGGAAGCCCGCGTTGCGCGCGAGGTTCTCTAGGGCGATCTCTGCCACCACCGCCTCGCTTGCCCTTCTCTGCGCGCCGAACTGCTTGCTCTCCTTCAGGAAAAGCCGGATGGACTCGTAGCGCTCCAGCAGATCCTTGTCGCGTTTTTTCTTGTCGAGGGGCAGGATGGAATAACTGAGCAGTTTGTCCTTGTTCCGCTTCCCGTGGGCATCGCGTTCGAGCTCGCCCTTGTCCAGCCTGCCCAGCGCCGCATCCGCGAACATCTGTGCGCGCCTGTGCCCTGCCCCGTCGCAGATGTACTTCGCGCAGTCGTACAGGATGCCGAAGCGCTCGTCCCCGAGCGTGCGATAGGCTTCGCCAAACCAGTCCACGTCGAAGGCGCCCTCGTTGAATCGCTTCGGTTCGATGGGCGAATAACGGGCGACCTCCGTCTCCTTTTCGGCAGAGAAGGTCTGACTCATGTGGGCGTGGAAGTACCAGGTCGCAGTCTCGAAGCCCTTCCAGCCCAAGTAGCGCCCCACGATCCTCGTCCACGCCGGCGCATACATGGCGGCTTCGATGAGGCGCTTTTCGGGAATCTTGCCGCCCAGTTCGCCGAGGGCGGCGCGCAGCGTGTCCACATCGTCGTCCGCCGAGGGCACGCTCGCCTTGAGCAGGGAGGACAGCATCTCCTTCTTCGCGTGGTTGCTGCTCCAGATGTACCCGCGCACGAAGGTCTCCTTGTCGAGCGCCGCCAGGATGCGGACGAAGTTGCCCGCTCCCTCGTGCCTCGAGATCTCGCTGACGAAGGGACTGACGGCGGTCGGGGTGTCGCCCCGGCGCAGCTCGATCTCCAGGACGCGGGCGGCGGCGCGTTTGGCGACATCCACGAGGCTCGGGCAGTGTTCTGCCATGGGTTTGACGTGGGGGCGCAGCTGCCCCGAATAGTACCGAATGATGTTCGATCCTTCATCGAAGGCATAGCGCAGCAGCGCGTCCTCCCGGACTAGCCCGAGCGCGTGACCGCGCGCCACCTGCTCCAGCTCGAGCCACATCCAGTAATACCCTGCGCGCCGTCCCATCTCGAAGCCCGTCTGGAGGCAGGCGGCAAGCCGCGCGTCCGCGTCCGAACCGGGCACGCCATCGGGCGGGAAGGCACGCGCGGCGGTGCCCATCATGGACATCAGCTTGCCAATTTCGCCGATCTCCGCAAACCGCTCTATTTCCTTTCTGTAGGACCACCGGGGCTTGTCCTTG
>JAITHG010000244.1 GCA_031280075.1 Eubacteriales Family XIII. Incertae Sedis bacterium
TGACCGGAAACAGGGTTGGACGCGATCCGGATGACTTCGCACGCCCCATTCTTCTCAAAATCACTTCCTACGGGGAGGCTGTCGATGAGGGTTTCCGTCTCCACGTCCCAGACGCGCGCGACGGAACGGGCTCCCGTCAGGAGCTTGCTGCCATCCCCGCTGTAGCATACGCACCTTAGCGTACTGTCAGGCGTTTCGATTGCAGTAGCCTTCTTCCCTGATGCCAAGTGCCAGACGCTCGCTTCATCTCCCGAGACGGCGGCAGCGCTCTGTCCATCCGGACTGAAGCATGCCTCTGCGACTGGCAGGCCCGTACGGAAAAATATGCCCTGTTTCATGCCGGGCACCCACAGCCAGAACCCCTGGCTCCCTGCCTCGTCCCAGACGAGCATGCTGCCTCCGTCCTTGCTGAAGCAGGCATTGAGCCGCCGCCCGGCGATGACGGGCTGTTTCGCCGACTCAGAGAATACGGGGATTTGCTTGACGCGTTTCCCGGGCTCGCTGAGGGATCGCTCGATGAACACGCCCTCCGTGTCGAAGGAGCGCATGCGGTCACCGCCGTCCGCAAACGAGACGGCGACAACCTCCGCCTCATGCCCTTTGTACCTGCGTATCGCCGCGCCGGTGTCCGCCCTGCGCACAGAGAGGATCCCGTCCTCCCCACCCGTCAAAAGCTCCGTTCCATCCGGGCTGAAGACAGCTGCCGTCAGCCGCACGCTACCCGTGTTGATGTAGCGCGGCGCACTGTGCCCCATGTCAATTGTGTCTGTCGACACGTCATACAGAAAGCCGCCCCAGCCGAAGACGAGCGTCTCGCCGCTCCCTTCGCAGAAGCAGGTTTCATATGGATCGGGGATCCACTCGCGAAAGAGCTTGGTGACGCTCGCAGCTACCTGCTTGGCTGCACTTGCCGTCTCCCAAGCGAACTTCATCGCCTCGTCGTCGTACTGCAACCTGCCGAGGAATGCGTTCGAGATACGGGTCGCCGCCTCCGTGTCCCCGATCCTGAGCAGCAAGCCCGCGTAGTAGCCCGGCGCATCCGGCGCACCGCAGGAAGCCAACTGCCTGACTGCCTCCTGCGCCCTGCCGTCGCCCTCTTTGCAGTACCATGCAGCGCGGTTGTAGAGCACTGGGGCGTGGTTCGGATCCGCTTCCGCAGCCTTATCCCAGGCATCCAGGGCATCCTCCGTCCGTCCGATTTCGAGCCAGGCGAGCGCACGGTTGTTCATGCTGCCCGCCGTACAGCAGGGGGACGGGTAACCCGGCCGCCCGTAGCTGCGCCCCGTCAGCCTCTCGTGTAGCGTAAGCAACGAGCCTAGGGCGGGACCGAAAGCGTCGGCGCGTGCCATGCTCGCTGCCCCGAGGCAGTAGCGCAGCACGGAGAGCAGTCCGCGCGCCTCCCAGGCGGGGATCTCCGCATCGCGAGGATACTGTGCGGCGAGGTTCGGAACCTCGCTGGCGATGCCCCTGTACTTGTTCCCGCAGAGCATCTCCAGTACGCAGAAAGCCCAGTCCGCAAGCCCACAGTCCCTATAGCCTGCAATCTTGAGCGTCCCGTCCTCGCTCAGGAGCAGCTTGTCAGGGTTCATGCGCCGCCCTCGCATGGAATCTTCTTCTTTGGATTCCCCCCGCATGGAGGTAAAGCGTTCGCGCGCGAAACGCAGTCCGCGTGCCGCCTGGATGGAATAGTCCAGGATGCGCAGGACAGACTCCCGCCTGTTCCCGTCGTAGAGCGCACCGGTGCGCATGAGGTCACCGACGCTGCCCGCACCCATCCATTCCGAAAAAACCGACAGCCTCCCGTCGATTTCCTTTGCAAAATAACAGCTTACTATATTTGGGTGAAGCCCCAGTCCCATCCAATCGCCGCAGGCATGTAGAAATGCCTGCTTCTGGTAGGGCTGCAGGTGCGGATGGTTTTCAAAAGGCTGCTCGAGCGCGAGCGAGATACCCCAAACAGGATGGTGCACCTTGTACAGATAGCCGGCATCCCCGTTCGGCACCCGATCTTCGACGACAAACGCCACGCCCTGCGCCAACCCGACGGTGTCGCCGGGGACGAAGGGGGGCTCCTGCCCGTTCCAGTCTAGGCTCTCTTGCCCCTCCGCAAACCTGGATTCGTCGCCTTCTGCCGAATGGTTCTCACCAAACAGCCCTCTTTGTTCATTCTCCATCTCCATCCTTCTATCGTGCCACATCCAAAG
This sequence comes from Eubacteriales Family XIII. Incertae Sedis bacterium, assembly GCA_031280075.1. Next base: position 2,205 of record JAITHG010000244.1, read on the forward strand.
AGAATAGACAACCGTAAATCGGTAGAAAGACCCGGTTTTTTTTGCAGTGTCATCTGCCTGTCACTGCGGAGGCAGGTGGGCGACATATTTCACCCAATACTCCTCGAAGCTCAAAATCCCCTCTTCCTGCATGCGGGTGGCGTTTTCCACCCCGATGTATCGCAGGTGCCAAGGTTCGCTCTCATAGCTCGTAAAATCCCCGTTTTCAGGGGTATAGCGCACGATGTACCCATATCGCCAGCCGTTCTCGAGCACCCAGGCAGCCTCCGGCGTCCCCACGAAGTCGCGGTTGCCCACGTTGGCTATGTTCACGTCGATGGCGAGTCCGGTCTGGTGCTCGCTGTGCCCCGGACGGCTGCTGTAGGTGTCCGCGCCTTCGGGATCGTCCCGCCGGTAACCGTCGTACAGCTCCTTCTGCCGCGCGTAAGTCCTGAAGCCCGACTGCGCAATGAGAGTGAGCTCCTCTTCTTCCGCATCCCCTTGCATCTGCTTCAGGGCATTTGCCGCTTCTGCCCGCAAGGTCGTCAAGTCGATGTCCACGAGATCTTCCGGCACGTAGTCCTCCGGCAACCGCACATGCTTGTTCACGAGAGCGGTCAGGCTCTCCGGAGCCTTTGCCGTGACAGGATCTGTGTAGACATCCCGGTCGAGATCCGCATCCACCATCCAGACGATCACCTCCGCATCCAGATCCGGACGCTGCAGGGCGAACTCAGCATAGCGGTCTGCGCGCTCCTCCTCGTAATAGTAGAACCCCTCGAAGGGCGAGGCTGGCTCACTGTCCTTTGCCTTGCCGGTTTCGCCCCCGGAAACCCCACCCTCGGGTGTCTGCCTCCCGCAAGACGCACCGGAGAACGCGAGAATCAACACGAGCAGCCCGGCAGCGATCCGCAGCATTCCAG
>JAITHG010000033.1 GCA_031280075.1 Eubacteriales Family XIII. Incertae Sedis bacterium
CTTGGCGGCGACCTCCGCCTCTGCCTTCGCCTTGCGCTTGTTCTGGAAGATGGTCATTCCGATCATGCCCACGACCATGAGCACCATGAGCAGCATGTAGACTTGCGTATTGCCCGACATATCGACCGTCCGGTAGGAGAGCGTGATGTCCTCAGGGAGGACACGTCCATCGGAGGATGAGAGCCCGCTCTTGATGGTCAGCTTGTACGGTGTCTTGTTCCCGAGCATGGCACCCTTGTTGTCCTTCGTCGCCTTCGGCGTGACGAGGAGCAGGATGTAACCGGAGTCCTCTCTGCCGTAAAAGTACGCCTGGGAGGGGATCACCTTGCCTTTGCCGTCCGTGAAGGCGAACTTGCCCCCGTTCAGCTCCCGCACGCTCTCGTCCGTGACATCGCCGTCGAAGAACAGCTTGATGCCTACGTTCTGCTGCTGGAGGTTTTCGCTTCCGTCCTTCGGGCTCAATTGGTCGCTCAGCAGTTTCAGCGCGTGTGTGCCGCCTCCGCCCGTCTCCGATGCGGCGGTTGCCTGTGTCGCATGGACGATGGCGACGCTCGAAAGGAAGAGCGAAAGTGCGAGAGTGATTCCGACGATGACCTTAAGCGATTTACGGTTCATAAACATGTTTCTCCTGCAAACTATCTGAGTGCTGCGAAGAATTCCTTCAGCATGGCCGCGCATTCTTCTTTCAGCAGTCCGACTTCATATTCCAATCTGTGGTTCAGCCCCGGCGCGTTCAGGATCTCCTTCACGCTGCCGGCGGCTCCGCTCTTGGGGCTGTCCGTGCCGGCGTAGACAGCTTCCAGGCGAGAGAGCACGCAGGCTCCGGCGCACATTGTGCACGGCTCGACTGTCACATACATCGTGCAGCCCTCAAGCCGAGGGCTTGCGAGTGCGGCCGCCGCATTGCGGATTGCGATGACCTCTGCATGCATGGTCGGATCGCCGTCCAGCTCCGTGCGGTTCGCCCCACGCCCAATGATGCGCCCATCCTTTACGATGACCGCACCGATGGGCACGTCGCCGTAGGAAGCGGCACGCCTCGCCTCTGACAGCGCCTCACGCATGAAGCCTGCCCGGGCATTGTAGCCTTGAACTGTCCCGATACTCAACACGGCTTAAAATTATATCACAACAAAGTGCGTTCTGTCACGATTCTGTAATTGCATGACGGGCATTTATTCGTTACACTAATGAAGAAAAGGTTTGGCATGATCTTCGTGCCGTCGTGGATCCACAGGAGCAAGCTGTGCAGATAGATATCGCAATACTGATCATTATAGCGCTTTTCGCCTTCTTCGGATTCCGGAACGGGTTTGTCTACACACTTGTCCGGGCGATAGGCTGGTTTGTCGCCTTGGTCGTCGCGTGGCTCTGCTACAGTCCTCTCTCAGAGTGGCTGATGACCTCCACGAATGTTTACGACATCTATTACAACCACATCTTCCTCGTCTGTAAGGATTTCGTGGACAAAATAGCGGGTGGGCTGATTGGCAGCGTACCTGGCACTTTTGGCGATATGCTGCGCGATCTCGGCGATACGATCGCGCAGAGCGCAGCTGAGAGCATTGGAACATCCACTTTCAAGGTGATGGCCTTCCTAGTGATCATCATTGTCGTCAAGCTGTTCCTCCTGCTCTTGGTGCGCATGTTCACACGCAGGAGCAAATTCAGCCTGATCGGCAACATGGACACGTTTTTCGGTCTGCTGCTCGGGTTTTTCCAGGGCGTGCTCATGGTCTTCCTTCTCCTGCTCGTCGTCATGCCGATCTCTTTCGCGATCAGCCCATCCTTATACGACTGGATGCAGAACGCCATGAGCCACTCCTTCTTCGCAGGATTCCTTTTCCTGCACAACCCGATCGCCCTGCTAGTCGAAGGGTACTCCCCGGACATTCTCTCCCCGCAGACCTGGCTGCCGGATCAAAGCGCCTATGGGACTGCGTTCAAGAATACGGGCGATCTAGTTTGACGGATCGGCAAAAAAACGTTTCCATTTCCGACCGACTATGCTCTGATAGCTGAAACGGACACATCGAATTTGGCGTTCGGCTGTGCCCGGGTGAATCCGGAAAAATCCTGGAGTTCGCGTTAAGGCTGTATATTTATCCTTACATCACATACACGGGGCGTCGGGTCCCCCGGTGGCTGCAGGGCCGGCTCAGACCGGATAGCAAAAGCCGGGCGCAGACATCCCACTTATCGGAGACGATAAGGTATGAATCGCAGTCTGACGGTCCTTCGGGATTTTTTATTTTTTGGCTTCTGTTTGGGATTTCCCACTGTACTGCAGCAGGAGGGACGCGTATGCTGTCTCGAGCGTCATGCCGCGCATAGGGACGATGCGTCCGGAGCGCAGCAGTTCAGCCATGCCCGCGTACATGCCCTGCGTCTTAGCCGGGAGGGGAGCCAGGTGCACCTTCTTCCCGACGCGTGCGGCGCGCTCCGCAAAATGCAGCACCCCTTCCGTATCTGCTGTGAATGAGTGGTAGAGACCGTGGAGGACGGCATCCGGTCTGGTAAGGTCGATGGTCTCGTAGTCCAGACCGGGATATGGTCGGATAACGAGGATGCTCGCCTTCAGCGACGGGGCGGTGTAAAGTGTTGGGCATGACAGGGATTCGGAGGGGACAGAGCCGCCGACGCGAGCAGGACCACCGAGGCGCAGGCAGGCGAATGCTGCAGAACCGTCTGCCGGCTGGCTGATTTCCTCCGCGCGAAACAAGCAGGCTTCTTTCTCACCGGGGTTGCGCCATGGCACGTACACGCCTGGCGCGACACCGGCGCGCAGGGCGCGGAGCAGGGCGGCGAAGTTGGCTGCTGCATTGGCATGCGGGTCGGACAGCGGCCGGTTCGAAGCGAGCAGGAAGATGGGCAGACGCAGCCCTGCGCAGAGCAGCCCAAGCATGGCCGCCGTATAGCTGAGCGTGTCGCTGCCGTGGGTGATGACCAAGGCATCCAGGCTTTCAGGGGTGGCTGCAGGGACTTTCAGCGGCAGATCCCGCAAGTGTGTCACCAAGGCATCCCAATGCGCCGGGCGCAGGTTTTCGCTCAGGATGCCGTAGGGGCTGCTGTGCGTGAAGGACACACCGTCCGCGCGCAGAAACGCGGACGGTGCGCCTGTCAGGTCAAGCGTGCCGTCCGCGCCCTTGCCGGAAGCGATCGTGCCTCCGGTGTGCACAGCGTGGATATGAAGGAAGCCCCGTTCTGTCGGCATCCTGTGCGGGAGTCTACTCAGACAGATCGACCGGGCAGTTCGTGTAGACCTTCTGGACGTCGTCGTTCTCCTCAAGGGCATCGATGAGCTTGATGAGAGACTTTTTGGCGCTGTCCGATTTTGGCTCTGCCTCGATGTTCGCAAGCTGTTCTATGTCCGCCTCCGCCAGCTCGTAGCCCTCGCCTCGCAACGCATCTGCGACCGTGTGGAAACTCTCGGTGGAGGTCAGGATCTCGTAGAGGTCGTCATCGTCCTTGAAGTCCTCGGCTCCTGCCTCGAGCGCTTGATCCATCAATGTCTCCTCGTCGATCCCGTCGCCCTTCTCGATGAGAATGACACCTTTGCGCTCAAACATATAGGAGACGCAGCCCGGGGTGCCGAGGTTGCCGTTGTGCTTGTCGAAGATGTGTTTGACAGCGCTGTTTGTCCGGTTCTTGTTGTCTGTCAGGACGTTGACGACGATGGCGACACCGTCCGGCCCGTAGCCCTCGTAGCTGAGCTCTTCATAGGTTTCCCCTTCAAGCTCGCCCGTTCCCTTCTTGATGGCCTGCGCGATCTTGTCCTTGGGCAAGTTGATGGATTTTGCGCGCTCGATGGCGTTTTTCAAAGATGCGTTGTACTCTGGGTCGCCGCCCCCCTTCGCCGCCATCATGATGGCGCGCGTGTATTTCGTGAACATCGCACCGCGCTTCGCGTCCTGCGCCGCCTTCCTGCCAGCTATCGTCCCGTGTCGTCCCATTGAAATTCCCTCCGAATTGTATTCTGTGATTTTGCGTTCTTTTTCATACTTCTATTCTATCACGTTCGGCGTGTGAAAGTCCATGGAGCGCTCTCTGGCGGAGGACGGTGTGGTATCCGTTCGGTCGATTCTCCTACCTGGTTCCGGTGACCAGGCGCGCGATCTTCATGGCCGCGCCAAACCAGAACGGCTCCAGCCTCCTGCGCGCTTCATCAAGCCCATCCATGATCGCGATGTGCTGCGGGCATTTCTGTTCGCACAGGCCGCAGTGCACGCAGTTTGACACGCGTGTGTTGCTTTTCGGGTGGATTGCGTTGCTGCTTGTCAGGTATTGCGTCATGCCCGCCACAAAGCCGATGGCGTGGGCGGTGTTGTACGCGGCGAAGCAGCCGGGGATGTTGACCTTGTGATGGCAGGGCATGCAGTAGTTGCAGCCGGTACAAGGGATCGGGTAGGCCTCCTCGAACACAGACTTGACCGATTCGATCACGTCGTGCTCCGCCGCCGTGAGGCAGCCGACGGTTGCCGTCTCTGCGATCGCGAGGTTGTCAGTGAGCTGCTCCGCACTATTCATGCCGGACAGGACACATGTGACCTCCGGCTGGTTCCAAAGCCACGAGAGCGCCCACCCTGCAGGGCTTCGGGCTGCGTCGGCAGCCTTCAGCGTCTTTGCTGCCTTGGGCGGCAGCGCAGTCGCGAGTTTCCCGCCGAGCAAGGGTTCCATCACGATCACGGGCAGCCCCTTGGCGTGTGCCTTCAGAAGTCCCTTCCGCCCTGCCTGATAGTTCTCGTTCATATAGTTGTACTGGATTTGGCAGAACTCCCAGTCGTACGCGTCCAGCAGTTCCAGAAAGCTGGCCTGCGTGCCATGGAAGGAAAACCCGATGTTTCGGATCTGACCGTTCTGTTTCTTTTCCGCGATCCAGTGCTCGATGCCGGCATCTTTGAGCAGATCCCACGCTTCGAGATCCGAGAGGTTGTGGATCAGATAGTAGTCGATGTAATCGGTCTTCAGCCGCTTGCACTGTTCGACGAAGATGCGGTCGAAGTCCTCGTAGGATCTGCACTGCTGGTGCGGCAGCTTCGTTGCC
>JAITHG010000280.1 GCA_031280075.1 Eubacteriales Family XIII. Incertae Sedis bacterium
TTGGTGAGAGTTCCTCCGCCGGAGCGATTTCAACGCTCTATATCCGCGCTACGAACGCGGGCGGGGTCAAGAACGCCATCCTTGAGATGGTCAACAAGAGCCTGCTCGACGGGCGCGCCAGTCAGCAGATTCTCGCCATCCTCGGGCTGCTGCTCTCCGGTTTCTTCTATATATTTGTCAGCGGCATTCTGGACATCGGTGCCTACCGGCTCTTTCTCGAAAACCGTCTGTACCCGGAGACTCCCCTAACGAGGGTGCTGTTCATCTACCGCACCCGCAACACGCTCCGGACGGCGGGGCTCTTCCTGTTGCGGCAGTTTTACCTCCTGCTCTGGCTGCTGACGGTCGTCGGCTTCCCGATCATGTATTACTCGTACTACCTCGTCCCGCTCATCCAGGCGGAAAACCCGGACATCCCGCGCGGCGAGCTCTTCCGGCTGTCCACACGCATGATGCGCGGGCACCGCTTCCACGCCTTCCGGCTCGACCTCAGCTTTGCGGGGTGGCTGGCGCTGTCCGTCCTGACCTTCGGGCTGCTGCGCTACCTCTGGCTCAACCCGTACCTGCGGGCGGCGCGCGTCGAGCTCTACACGGAGCTGCGCGCCCTGGCGAAGGCGAAGGCGCTGCCGGGCATGGAGCACCTGTGCGACGAGGCGCTGTTCGCGCTGCCGCAGGGACAGCCGGCGGAGGTCTATCCCAGGTCCTTGTACCCGGTTCCTGTGGAGCGGGAACGCAAATGGGTGAGCATCGGCGCGAAGGAGCGCTACAGCAGGCTCAACCTCACGCTGCTGTTCTTCCTGTTCTCCTTTATCGGATGGGTCTGGGAATGCTCGCTCGAGTTCATCGAGTTTGGCATCTTCGTCAACCGGGGGACGCTGTACGGCCCGTGGATCCCGATCTACGGCTGCGGGGGCATCGCTATCCTGCTCGTGCTGAATCGCTTCCATCGGCGACCGATGCTCTGCTTTTTCCTGGCCATCCTGCTCTGCGGGGTGATCGAGTACGCGGGGGCGACCTTGCTCTGGGAGCTGCGGCATATGCGCTACTGGGACTACAGCGGCTACTTCCTGAACATCCAGGGGCGCGTCTGCCTCGAGGGGTTGCTGGCCTTCGGCATCCTCGGCATGGTCGGCATGTACGTCATCGCACCGCTGGCGGACAACCTGCTCGAGCAGATCCCGAGGGAAAAACGGCGGCTCATCTGCACAGTTTTGACGGCGGGCTTCGCCGCAGACTTCGCACTCGCACAGGTCTGGCCGCACACGGGGGCAGGCATCACTACGGAGCTCGCGCACCCACCGGGGCGCGGGAAATAATGGGGGGAATCTTTTTGTTATGGATGAATATCTTCCGGAGGCCATGCGCTTCGGTGCGGGCTGGATCTTGACCATCGGCAGCATCTTCGCTGCCAATCTCTATATCGCCTGGCATTGGCTGGGGCTGCGGATCTCTCGGCGCAGGCTGCCGAAGACGCTCGCCTGCCTCTGCGCCCACGCGGCGCTCGCGCTGCCGTCCTTCTTCTTTTTCAGCCGTTTCTTCGGGGGCTACAGCTTCGCGCCCTACATGCAGCCGCTCGCCTATTATACGGGCTTCTACCTGTGCATGTTCTTCTATGTCGGCGGGCTCTTCTTCTTCTGGGATTTAGGCAAGGGCGGCCTCGCGATCGTGCGGAGGCTGCGGGGGCAGGGACGGATGCGGGCGGCGCACATCGATGGCTTCTTCCCTGCCATCTACAGCGCGCGTGTCACGCTCGTCATCGTCCTCGTGTGTGTCCTCGTTTCAGGGCTGGCGTTCTATATCCCGCAGCATCTGACGGTGACGCACGCCAAGGTGACGCTCGACCGCCGCGACTGCAAGCTGGACAGCATGCGGGTCGTGCTGATTTCGGACACGCACATGGGCGATGCCATCCAGGAGCCGCAGATCGACGAGATCGTCCGGATGGCAAACGCGGAAACCCCGGATCTCATCGTCTTCGCCGGCGACATCTTCGACGAGGGCACGCCGCGCCGCCTCAAGGAGTATGCCTCGAAGAGCTTCGCGGGGCTTTCGGCGAAGCATGGTGTGTACTACGTCCTCGGCAATCACGACGACTACCGCGGGGACACGGAGGATGTCCTGTCGTATTTCCGCGCGGCGGGCATCCGCTGCCTTCTGGACGAGGTAGTCCTGAACGCCACCGCCGGATTCTACATGGTCGGGCGCAAGGACAGGCGATCCGAACGCGCCCCGCTCGCTAAGCTGGAGCAGTACCTCACGGAGGACTATCCCGTCTTCCTCGCCGACCACCGCCCCTCCATCTCGGAGACGGCAAAGCCGGGCAGCCGCGTGCAGCTGCAGCTCTCCGGGCACACGCACGACGGGCAGATCGTCCCCGCCCACCTGCTCATGCCATGGACGCGCAGCTACGGGCTCTACAAGCGCGGCGGGCTGCAGCTGTTCATCAGTTCCGGTGTGGGCGAGTACGCAGTGCCCGTGCGCTTTGGGAGCCCGGCGGAGATCGTTTCGATGGAGGTTGTTTTTGAATAGCAGTGTAAAAGAGGCGAGATGACGTTGCTTCTCCCATTTCTCTATGCGTTGTGCAACATCGTGGCAATAACCGCTTTTCTGCTCTTCTTCCGATGGGCAGAACGTCACTCGGTGAAAAAAGGGTGGCGCATCGCCAAGCTATGGGTGCTTTCCGAGAGAAAGGAGGTGAAGTACCCTGCCATCGTGCTCTTCGGGGTGGCATGCCTATTCTGTGGGAGCATGGCATATATGAGTTTCATCGACAAGAAGCCTGCCTCCCTGTCTATCGCTTTCGGGCTGGTTTCATGTTTGTGTGTGGCAATCATTTTTACATTTTTGATTGAGGAGGACGAGTGAGGGATGGGACAGTGTGTAAAGGGTGTCTCGGTGCTCTATGGGGAGACTGGGGCTGTCAAACCGACGGAGCAGACGGATTTTGACTTCGAGGGGCTGCTCGATGCAGTTGGGCATCATGGAGCCGGATGATACGGCATGAACGCACGGTCCACTCGAGGAGAAATTATGCTTCACCATAGAGGCACCACAATACGAAACATCGTCCTGCTGGCATACTTGGCGTTGGCGATCCTGATGGAAATCCATTTTGCAAAGGCGGCGTGGGGTCTGCTGTGGAAATGTGCTTCATCGAGAAATGGCGTTTCTTCAACCACTTGCGTCTCATTTTGCTTCTAGCGAGTGGATTTCGAACGCCGAAGCACGCTCCATATCGGGCTTGGCAGAAGGTAGTGTAAAGAGGTATTTCTGCAGCTTTGCTCGCGACCGCCGCAAGCCTTGCGGGCTGCCCGTCATCGGCGTATAATAAAGTATCATGACGAAAGAAAATTCTGAAAAACCAGCGCTGGGCGACCGGCAGCGGGCCGTTGTCTTTGTGATCGTCTTCAGCTCCTTCCTGCCCTCGTTCGCAGGCAGTGCGCTGAACGTCGCCGTCCCTGTCATCGGGCACGAGTTCCATAGCTCCGCAGCTTCCCTCGGTTGGATCGTGACCGCCTACATGATTTCGACGGTCACGCTTATGCTGCCGATCGGGCGGCTCTCCGACCTCACGAGCAAGCGGCGCGTGCTCATCGTCGGGCTGTCCATCTTCAGCGTCGTCTCGGGGAGCTGCATGTTCGCGGGCTCGCTCGGGATGCTCATCGTGCTGCGCGTGCTGAACGGGATCGGCTCGGCATGCATGTTCGCGACGGCGCAGGCCATCCTTGTGGATGCCGTGCCGAGGGAGATGCGTGGGCGGGCACTCGGTATGTCGGTCTCGTCCGTCTACGTCGGGCTTTCGGCAGGCCCTGTCCTCGGCGGACTCATCACGCACTATCTGGGCTGGCGCTGGATGTTCGTCATCATCTCCTGCGTCGGCTTCGTGACGGTGGCAGTCGCCATCGCCAAGCTGCCGGAAAAGCCGCGCGCCCCCCGCGAGGGCAGCCTGCTGTCCCAGCTCGACGGCGGGGGCACGGCAATCTACATGGTCGCCATCGTCGCCCTCATGTACGGCTTCAGCTCGGTTGCGAGGAATGCCTTCGCGGTTCCCTGCCTGCTCGTGGGGCTGGGGCTGCTCGTGTGCTTCTTCCTCTACGAGCACCGCAGCCGGAAGCCCTTGCTCAACCTGCGGCTCTTCCGGGGCAACCCGAACTTCCTCCTGTCCAACCTTGCCGCGCTGCTGAACTACGGTGCCACCTTCACGATGGCATACCTGCTTTCGCTCTACCTGCAGCTCGTCGGCGGCTTCGGCGCTGACCGGGCGGGGATGGTTCTCATCGCCATGCCGGTCATGCAGGCCGTTGTGTCCGTCTTTGCGGGGCGGCTCTCGGACAGGCGCTCGCCCTTCAAGCTCGCCAGCTTCGGCATGGCGCTCTGCGCGTCTGGGCTCGTCTCCTTCATCTTCCTCGGCGACAGGGCTTCCCTGCCGCACATCGTCCCGACCTTGATGCTCATGGGGGTTGGGTTCGGGTTTTTCTCGTCGCCCAACACGAATGCCATCATGTCCCTCGCGTCCCCGCAGGACTACGGCATCGTCTCCTCCTTCGTCGGCACGATGCGCAATTTCGGGCAGAGCCTAGGCATGTGCGTCATCACGGTCATCATGGGGCACAACCTCGGCAACGTCCCCATCGAGGATTCCCCGCCGGATCTGATCGTACTCAGCATCCGCTCTGCCTACATCGCCTTCGCCTGCATCTGCACCGTGGGTATCTTCATCTCCTTGGGGCGAAAAGAGAATGCCCCCGGGAGGGGGCACTCAGACCTAGCTGACTGAATGATTGGAGCCTATCCAACCATGTCATCATTTCACGCTGTAGAGGATCTCCCCGTAGCTTGGCAGCGGCCATAGATCCGCATCCACGATCTGCTCAAGCGCGTCTACGGTGGCGCGCAGCTTCTCCTGCGCCGGGATGACGACCTCCTTGTAATGGCATGCGACGGTGAGCGCGTCCCCACATTCCGGCACAGCCGCAAGACCTTGCTCGAGGGCGGCGATGTCCCTGTGCAGATCGCTGCTGAGACCGGTGAGCTGACCGAAGAGCCCCTTGTGGAGCTCCAGCCCTGCTTCGATGCCGAGCTTGTCTGCCGTCTTAGCCGCGCTGGCGAGCGAGTCTGCCACATCCGCTGTATAGTTCACGACGGCGGGGACGATGCCCCTGTGCACGATCTCGAGCATCGAGTTCGACTCGATGTGCAGGATCTTGCTGTACGCCTCCAGCAACAGCTCGTAGCGCGACTCCATTTCTTCGAGCGAGAGGACGCCGTGGCGGTCGAACAGGTCGATGTTCTCCTGCTTGATGAAGTAGGGCAGGGCATCCACGGTCGTGAGCAGGTTGAGCAACCCGCGCGCCTCCGCATCCTGCACCCATTCCTCCGAATAGCCGTTGCCGTTGAAGATGATGCGCTCGTGCGCGACAATGGTCTCCTTGACGAGGGTCGCCAGCGCCTCCGTGAAGTCGGGGGCGGCTTCGAGCTGATCCGCAAATTCCCGCAGGACATCCGCGACGATGGTGTTCAGGATGAAACAGGGACCCGACACGGACAGGGACGAGCCGACCATGCGGAACTCGAACTTGTTGCCCGTGAAGGCGAAGGGCGACGTGCGGTTGCGATC
>JAITHG010000088.1 GCA_031280075.1 Eubacteriales Family XIII. Incertae Sedis bacterium
ATGGACGCAGGAGGAGCTTCGGATGTCCATCCCCATGTTCCTGCGCGGCTACAGCAACATCCTCAATCACGTCTAGGGCACTGCCCATTAATTGGAAGGAACCGAGCCATGCTCACAGAAAAAGAAAACTATCTCATGACCCTGCGGGGGGAGCAGCCGGAGTTCATCTCCAGCTACACCTTCGGACCGATGCCCGGGCAGACGAAGCCGGTGGCAAACCACATGTTCGAGCCCCCCATCATCAACCAGCACCGGGCGAACAACGGCGGCCCTGACATCTGGGGTGTCAACTACGTCCCGACGGAATCGACGGGCAACGCCCTGATTCCCGACAACAGCGTGTTCATCCTGTCCCTCGACGACCTGCCGCGCTGGCGCGAGATCATCAAGGCTCCGGACATCGAGGGCGTAGACTGGGAGAAGCTCGTCACGAAGCAGATCGAGGAGTCGGGCATCGACCGCACGCAGACCGCGATGGCGCTCAACCTGCACATGGGCTACTTCCAGACGCTCATGTCCTTCACGGGCTTCGAGGACGGGCTGATCGCCTTCTACGAAGAGCCGGAGGCGGTGCACGAGATCATGGAGTATCTGTCGGAGTTTTACATGGCGGTCGCCGACAAGGTCATCGACATCTACAAGCCGGACGTGCTGACCTTCATGGACGACACGGCGGCGTGGAACTCCCCCTTCATCTCCCCGGAGATGTACCGCGAGTTCGTCCTGCCACATCATGAGAAGTGGGCGAAGCGCGGGCGGGAACGCGGGCTGCTCATGACCATGCACAACTGCGGCAAGAGCGAGAGCGTCATGGAAATGGTGCACAACATGGGCATCACGGCATGGGATCCCGCGCAGACCTGCAACGACCTCGATGCCGTCCAGGCGAAATTCGGCAACGGTCTCGTCATCATGGGTGGCTGGGACGGCAGGGGACGCCTGCTGGAGGCGGACGTGACGGAGGAGGAGATCCGCCAGTCCGTGCGCGACTCGATGGATCGCTACGCGGTCGGGGGCGGCTACTGCTGGTGCGGCGGCTTCCTCGGCGCAGTAGGTGACCAGGAGATCCTGCGCAAGAACATGATCCTCTTTGACGAGGTGGGTCGCTACAGCCTCGAGTTTTACAAGACGCACTGACGATGCAGATCCTGATTCTCGGAGGCTTCCTCGGTTCGGGCAAGACGACGGCGCTCATGCAGCTGGCGCGCTGGCTCGTCGCGCGCACTTCCGGCTCGTCGGGCGCGTCGGGCGCGGCTGATTCGGACGGTACGGCAGGCGAAGCGGGCGTGCGGGTCATGATCCTCGAAAACGAGGTGGGTGCCGTGGGTATCGACGACGGTCTGCTGCGGTCGGGCGGCTTTGCCGTGGACACCTTGTTCTCGGGCTGCGCCTGTTGCACCATCGCGGGCGAGCTGGACTCCGCCGCGCGCCGAATCCGGGAGGCGTATGACCCGGCGTGGCTGATCATCGAGACGACGGGCATCGCCTACCCGCGCAACATGCAGGAAAACCTGTGGCACTCGCTTGGTGTACAGGCGCGCATCGCCGTCCTGACGGACGCGGCACGCTGGCAACGGCTGCGCGTGCCCATGAACGAACTGCTCAAGGGGCAGATCGAAGGCTCGGACACGGTGCTCGTCAACAAGACGGATCTGGTGGACGAGAAAGCGCTGCAGGACATCGAGCGCGATGTGTTCGCCTATGAGCCGGCTGCGCGCATCTTCCGGATCTCCGCCACAGGCGAGATCCCGGGTGAGGTATGGAAGGCAGTGACAGAAGGGCAGGGACAGGCATGAGCCATACGCATGACAGACATGAACCGGACTGCGACTGCGGTTGCCACGGGCATGAGCACGGGCACGGGCACGAGCATAGCCACGACCATGAGCATGGGCACGAGCACGGGCATGACCATGAGCACGAGCACGACCACGGGCATGGGCTCGGGCATGCCGCACACAGGCACGGGCACGGTCACGGTCACGGCGACGGAGGGCATGGGCGCGACGGTCCCGGCATCCAGGTCTCGACGGATCTGCACGAGGGTGCGGTGGTCGTCTCCGGCAAGCTAGACACCGTCTGCCGGGATGCCGAAGCTCCGAGGGCGCTGCTGGAAGGAGAGCTGGCAAACATGGCCGCCGCCCTGCACCGGCAAGGCGCGGTCATCGGGCACGTCAAGTCGTCGTGCAGCGTCGCGCAGGTGGACTTCCTCTCCGTCACCGACGAAGTGGTGAGCTCGCGCCGCGCCCCGCTGCAGGATCTGCAGGTTCGGCTGACCGCCATCGTCTTCTCGATCTCCGCATCCGATGCAGAAGCGCTCGTGCGCGGCGTGCTGGAGCGGATCGGGACACAGGCAGAGAGTCAGTCCATCTAGACTAACGATTATATAGTAAAATAATTTACTACGCCGGGCATGACCTCCGGTCAGCCATCGGCACGGGATTCCAAAAGCGAGGAGATTACAAATGAAGAATTTTGCAGGGAAAATCGCATTCATCACCGGTGGAGCATCGGGCGCGGCGCTCGGGCAGGCGAAAGTGTTCAGCAAGGCAGGCATGAAGGTTGCCATCGCGGATATCCGCCAGGAGGCGATCGACGCGGCTGTCGAGGAGATTGCCGCCTACAGCGGTGCCGCCAAGTCCGACGTCCTCGGCATCCAGACCGATCTGACCGACCGTGCTTCCTACACGGCTGCCGCGGACAAGACGGAAGAAGTCTTCGGCGGACCGCCCCATCTGCTCATCCAGACGGCGGGCGTGAACTCCTTCGGCCCCGCCGAGGCATCCACCTTCGACGACTACGACTGGGTCATGGGCGTCTGCCTCAACGCCGTCGTCAACGGGCTGGTCATCTTCGTGCCGCGCATGATCAAGGCTTACGGCAACAAGGAAGAGTGTCACATTGCAGCCACGTCCTCCTGGGGCGGCTGGGGCGGCAACGCGATGACGGCTCCCTACTCCGCGGCGAAGGCGGCGGTCAACAACCTCATGGAGTCGTACCACATGGCGCTCAAGCCCTACGGCTTTGGCGCGACGGCGCTCTGTCCCATGGGCATCAACACGAACATCTACAACGCCGAGCGCCAGCGCCCGGACAAGTTCAAGAACACGGGATACAACACGACCGACGAAGTGCTGGATGTGCTGAAGGAGCATTACGCAAACGGCATGGATCCGATCGTCCTAGGCGAGCATCTGAAGCGCGGCATCGAGGCAGGCCAGGTCTACGTCATCCCCTACGACAATTATTATGAGCTGATCTGCCGCGAGCAGGAACGCGCGCGCGACTTCGCCTCCGGCGAGGGCATGGCGAGGCAGGAAGCCCAGATGAAGTACATCATGGAACACAAGATCTACCGGGGCGATGCGGATGTCCTCATGAAGAAGGGACCGCAGGTCGGCTTCGCGAAGGCGAAGGGCGATCTGGACTGGGTCGCTGAGGATCGTCGCTTCAACAAGTAAGCAGGACAGACAGCCCGTCGGGACGTTGCCCGGCGGGCGCTTTGGCACAAGGAAGGAGGCGGCAATGCCTGTGACCCTTACACTGGACATCAACGGGGAAGAACGGCAGGTGTGCACCGAACCCCATCGGACGCTGCAGGAGGTGCTGCAGTTCGGACTCGAAAAGACGGGCACGAAGCACATGTGCGGGCGCGGCGCCTGCGGCTCCTGCTCCGTGATCATGGACGGGCGCCCGGTGCTGGCGTGCATCACGCTCGTGGGCGACTGCGAGGGCAAGCGCATCCAGACCATCGAGGGCATCGCGGCGGATCCGTCCTGGAAGCCCCTGATCGATGCCTACTGCAAGTGGGACGCGATGCAGTGCGGCTACTGCACGCCCGGGTTTGTCATCACGGCGAAGGCGCTGCTCGACCGCAACCCGGATCCGTCGGAAGAGGACTGCCGGGAGGCGCTCGCGGGCAACATCTGCATCTGCGGGACTTACCCGCGCCATGCGACCGCCATCCTCGAGGCAGCCATGAAGATTGCGCAGACGACTGCGGAAGGGGGTGAAGCAAGTGCCTGATTATGTCGGTGCAAACGGACTGCGGGAAGAATTCCGCGTCGTAGGGAAGCCAAACCTGCCGGGGAAGACCTCCTATGTGCTCGCGACAGGTGTCGCGAAGTTCGGCGTGGATTTCGTCCTGCCGGACATGCTGCACGCCATGTTCCTGCACAGCCCCTACGCCAACGCGAAGGTGCTCAGCGTCGATACGTCGAAGGCGCGCGCCCTCGAGGGTGTAGTGGACATCCTGACCTGGGAGGACGAGGACATCCGCAACCTGAAGTCCTTCGGCGAGGTCTTCGGACCCCCGCCCGTCTTCCTCGACAACATCGCAGACCGGGAGGGCGCGGAAGTCGCCGTCGTCGTCGTGGCGGAATCAGAGGAGCTCTGCGAGGAGGCGCTGCGCCTGCTCGAGGTGGAGTGGGAGGTCTATCCCCACGTCATCGACCTGCGGGAGGGGGCAAAGCCCGATGCCTATGTCATCCGCCCGGACGAGTACGCCCCGCCTTCCTTCGGTCCCATCCAGGGGGGGGACGGGCCGCCCAAGCGCGGTAACGTCTATACCTCCATCCTCTGTGTCGGGGACGTGGACAAAGGCTTTGAGGAGGCGGATCACGTTCTGGAATACGGGCTGCGGCTGCCGCCCTTCGCCTCGCACATGCCCAACCCGTCCGGCTCCGTCGCCTGGTGGTCGAAGGACTTTTACCAGGGCGAGGGCGAAAACCTTCACATCGAGGGAGCCGTGCGCGAGAAGGACGCGATCAGCATGACCTATGGCATGCCTCCGGAAAAGACGATCCAGGAAGGGATGTTCATGGGGGGCAAGTACTGCGACTGGGGGCTGCGCAAGTCGCAGACCATCACGCCGCTGCTCGCCAAGCGATCGGGGCGCCCGGTGCGCTGCGTCAACACGCGCGCGGAGACCTACGACCTCATCATGAAGGAACGCCACGTGCAGATGAAGGTCGGCTTTACGAAGGACGGGCTGATCACCGCCATGGACGATTTTTCGATCGCCGACGGCGGTGTGCGATCCAGCTCGAGCTTCGGCAATGTGGGCGACCTGTCGCAGGGCCCCTACAACACCATCAAGTGCAAGAACATCCGACAGACCATGGAGATCGTGGACAGCAACCGCGGCATGATGTACGTCAGCGGGCAGCACTGCCCCTTCAACTGGGACACGGTGACGACCGCCCTCTACCTCATCGCCGAACAGCTCGGCAAGGATCCCGTGGAGATCGCGCGCGTCAACCTGCACGGGCCGGAGTCGAAGGACGACCCCAACCCCGTGCCGAGCTTCGACCTCTGCCTCGAGGCAGGGCTGAAGATGATGGATTGGGACTGGCACCCCTCGGGTGCGCGCAGGCTGCCGGACGGGCGCATGCACGGCGCGAGCTTCCGTTACCAGATGTGCCCGCGCCACTCCTTCACGGACTACCACGCAAAGCTCGAGTACCGGGGCGGTGTCGTGCACATGCCGACGCAGGGACCGGTGTTCGGTGTCTACGCCGTGGAGGCGAACGCCATGGTCGTGGCAGAGGAGCTGGGCATCGAGTACGACGATGTCGTGGTCGACTTCGACAACCGCGAGCCGTTCAAGGCATTCGGCGGCGGATCGGACGGGACGACGGCATCCTGCTGGGCGATGAAGGAATGCGCAAACCGCCTGAAGGAGCAGATCCTGCGGGCT
>JAITHG010000287.1 GCA_031280075.1 Eubacteriales Family XIII. Incertae Sedis bacterium
TGCTATATGCGCGTAAGAGCAAAATTATGATATAGTGAAATTCTGCGCCCTGATACACAGAAAGTTGGAATGAAATGGCATACATCGTCCCCCATCTGGCAATCGGCTCCGTGCCGCAAGTTACGTTGGGGCGGGTCTGCCGAAGGGCGTGCGGGTGGTCGTCGACTGGCAATCGGCTCCGTGCCGCATGTTACGCTGGGGCTGCTCTCGCTCAAGGGATGAGGCGCAAACGTTGGGCGGACAGCATCCGCCAAAGCCGGAAGGCAAATGGAATCGGAGGGAAGCATGGATCTTGGGGATCAAATCAAGCATCTGCGGAAGCAGCACAATATGACACTGAAGGATCTGTCGGAGCAGTCGGGTCTCTCGACGGGGTTCCTGTCGCAGCTCGAACGCGGGCGGACGACGATCTCCGTGGACTCGCTGCAGCAGGTCGCCAAGGCGTTCGGTGTCGAGGTGGGCAACTTCTTCAAACGGGAGGCGGCGGTTTCGGCGCAGGACAAGCGGGACACGATTATCCGTAGCTACGACCTGACCGTGTCGTTCACCGAGTCGGATCGCTACATCCACCAGTACCTGACACGCAACGCGGAGGCCCATCACCTCTTCCCGGAGATCCTGCTGCTGATGCCGGAGGACGCGCCGGACGAGGGCGCTGACAATGCGTTCCGGCACAAGGGCGAGGAGTTCGTCTATGTGCTCGAGGGCATGCTGACGCTCAACTACGGGCGCGGGACGCACAAGCTCTATCCGGGCGACAGCTTCCTGTTCGAAAGCTGGGTGCCGCACCGATGGCACAATTCGACGAACCAAATCACGAAGATCCTGGTTGTCCGCCATCCGAACCCCTTCCTGCCGGAATCGGTGGAGCCGGCGCAACAGGCACAGCCACCGGCGAAGAAAGAGGGGGGCGAATAATTGCTGTTTTTGGGGACGGACATCGGCTCGGCGGTGTCCAAGTGCGTTGTCCTGGACGAGGGGGCAGACATCGTAGGCAAGGCGCTCGCGCTTGGCGGGGCAGGGACGGAAGCTCCGGCGGGGGCGCTCGCGGCGGCGCTGGCAGAGGCGGGCATCGGGCGTGCGGAGATTGCGCGGGCTGTGTCCACCGGGTACGGGCGCAACCTGGACGCATCGGCGGACGCGGTTCTGAGCGAACTGTCCTGCCACGCGCTGGGGGCGGCGAAGCTTTTCCCGGACGTGCGGACGGTGATCGACATCGGCGGGCAGGACGCGAAAGTGCTGTCTGTCTCGAAAGAGGGGATGCTCGAAAGCTTCGTCATGAACGACAAGTGCGCGGCGGGCACGGGGCGTTTCCTAGACGAGATGTCGCGGGTGCTGAACATCCCGATCGGGGAGATGGCAAGCGTCGCGGCAGGTTCCCGGCAAGAGGTGGCAATCAGCAGCACCTGCGTGGTCTTTGCGGAGACGGAGGTGATCTCGCGGCTCGCGCAGGGCGCGGATCGTGCGGATGTGCTCGCGGGTGTATTTCGCGCGATCGCAGCGCGGGTGGGTGCCTTGGCAAAACGCAAGGGCATCGTGCCGCAGGTCGTGATGTCGGGCGGCGTGGCACATAATGAGGGGATGCGGGCAGCCTTGGAGGCAGAGGTCGGTCTGCCGGTCTTCGTGTCACCCCTATGCCAGTATACAGGCGCGCTGGGCGCGGCGCTGTACGCGATGCGCGAGGGCACGTGAAAGAAATGTTTTCGAAGAGGGAGGGCGCAATGGCTGAAAACACAGTGTCAGGCAAAAATGTTGACGCAGTCCCGGCGAAGGCTCGGCTGCGGCAGATCGTTGAAGATGTCTATCAGTCCGCGTGGGACGCGAAAGGACGGGGCGAGCCGGTCGGCTGGTCCTCGTCGAAGTTCCCGGCGGAGATCCCGGAAACACTGGGGCTTTCGGTCGTGTATCCGGAGAACCAGGCGGCGGCGATCGCCGCGAAGCACGGTGGGCAGCGGCTCTGCGAACAAGCGGAGGGCATGGGCTTTTCGAACGACATCTGCGGCTATGCGCGCATCAGCCTCGCCTATGCGGCAGGGGCAGAGGCAGACGAGCGGGCGATGCCCCAGCCGGATTTTGTCCTGTGCTGCAACAACATCTGCAATTGCATGATCAAATGGTACGAGTCCATCGCGCGGATGCACGGCATCCCGCTCATCATGATCGACGTGCCGTACAACAACACGGTGGAAGTGCCGGACGCGCGCGTCGCTTACGTGCGGGCACAGTTTGCGGATGCAGTTGCGCAGCTGGAGCGGATCAGCGGACGAAAATGGGATGAGGACAGATTTGCACAGGTGTGTGAAAACGCGAACCGCTCGGCGCGCGCGTGGCTGAAGGCATGCGGCTTCTGTGCGGCGAAACCGTCCCCGCTGGGCGGCTTCGACCTGTTCAACCACATGGCGGACATTGTGACGGCGCGCTGCAGACCGGAGACGGCGGCAGCCTTCGAGCAGCTTGCCGCCGAGTACGAAGAGTCCGTGGCGGCGGGCGAGTCGACCTGGCACTACGACGAGAACCACCGCATCATGTTCGAGGGCATTCCCTGCTGGCCCGGGCTGCAGGCCCTGTTCAGACCGCTCAAGGAAAGTGGCACCAACACGGTGGCAGTGGTCTACGCCCCTGCCTTCGGCTTCGTGTACGAGGGGATCGATGACATGGCGCGCGCCTACTGCCGGGCACCGAACTCTGTCTGCATCGAGGCGGGCACAGCCTGGCGGGCGGATCTGTGCCGAGAAAACAGCGTCGACGGCATCCTCGTCCACTACAACCGCAGCTGCAAGCCGTGGAGCGGCTACATGCTCGAGATGGAGCGCCGCTGGCGCGGGCAGCTCGGCATCCCGGTCGTCGGCTTCGACGGGGATCAAGCAGACCCGCGCAATTTTTCGGAGGCACAGTACCAGACGCGTGTGGAAGGACTCGTGGAATTGATGCAGACGGCGAAGACGCAAGGGGCAGTGCGATGAGCGGCACGATGGACGGTGGGATGGACGGTACGACAAACGGCGCACGGAACGGGAGGGACGGTGCGATGGACGGCACGATAAACGGCACACGGAACGGCACGGCACCCGAAGAGCGCGTCGCGGCGCTGCTCGGTGAATTCGAATGCATCGCGCGAAGCCCGTCGGATCAGCTGAACCGCGTACTGCAGGAAGGCGGGAAGGCGGTCGGGGTCTTCCCGTATTATTCGCCGGAGGAACTCGTGCACGCGGCGGGCTTCGTCCCGTTTGGCATCTGGGGCGCGCAGGGCACTGTCCGGGAGGCAGGTCGGTATTTCCCGGCGTTTTACTGCACGATCGCGCGCATGGGGCTGGAACTGGCGCTCACGGGTGTCCTCGACCGGCTTTCGGGCGTGGTGATGCCGACGCTCTGCGACACGCTGCGCCCCCTGTCGCAAAACTTCAAGGCGGCGAAGCCCGATCTGCCGATGCTCTTCCTCGCGCAGCCGCAAAACAGGCGCACGGATTACGGCGTTGCTTATTATAGAAGCGAACTTGTCCGCATGCGGGCGGAGCTTGCCGAAATGGCGGGCGCGCCTGTCACGGACGAGTCCATTGCGTCGTCGATTGCGGTCTACAACGCGAGCCGGGCGGAGCGCCGCCGCTTTGTGCGCCTGGCGGGATGCCGCTCTGGGTTTGTGTCTGCGCAGGCGAGGAGCGCGGTGCTCAAAAGCGCGTGTTTTGCCGAAAAATCAGAGCACACAGCAAAACTCGTGCTGTTGAATGACTGCCTGGATGCCCTGCCTGCAGACGCGAGTGAGGCAGGTGAGTCACGCCCATTGCGTCAATCTCGTCCGCCGTGCCAAAAAATCGTGACATCGGGAATCCTAGCCGACAGTCCGGATCTGCTCCGCATCTTTGACGCGCAGGGTCTGGTCATCGGCGCGGACGATGTCGCACAGGAGTCGCGCAGCTTCTTGCGCGACGTGCCGATGCCGGATGCGTGCACGGGGGGAGACCCGCTGCATGCCCTCGCGCAGGGCTTTGCCGCACAGACGGACGACAGTCTGCTCTGGGAACCGGAGCTCACGCACCGGGCGGATCATCTGCTGGGTCTGGTCAAGGGCTGCGACGCGCGCGGCGTGGTCTTCGTGATGATGCAGTTCTGCGATCCGGAGGAACTGGACTACCCGCAGTTGAAGGCGGCGCTCGACGAGGCGGGCATCCCGTCGATCCAGGTCGGCTTCGATCAGCAGATGCGGGACTTCGGGCAGGCAGAGACGCAGCTCATGAGTTTTGCGGAGAT
>JAITHG010000164.1 GCA_031280075.1 Eubacteriales Family XIII. Incertae Sedis bacterium
GACGGGCATGTTCAGCTCGCGCACCATCTTGCGGATGACGAAGAGCTGTTGCGCGTCCTTCTCGCCGAAGTAGGCAGCGGCGGGCAGGACGATGTTCAGCAGCTTGCTTACGACCGTGAGGACACCGCGAAAATGCCCCGGTCGCGAGCGCCCGCAGAGGACATCCGACGCGCCGCTCATGTCTACGAAGGACGAGAAGCCCGCCGGGTACATCTCTGCGGGGGAAGGGACGAAGATATAGTCCGCGCCCGCTTCCTCGCAGACCTTCATGTCCGCCTCGAGCGTGCTCGGGTATGCGTCAAAATCGCCCGGGTCGTCAAACTGGATCGGGTTTACGAAGATGCTGACGACCGTCACGTCGTTCTGCTCGGCGCATTGCTCGATGAGGCTCGCGTGCCCCCGGTGCAGTGCGCCCATCGTCGGGACGAACCCGACGGAAGCGTGAGCGCGCCGGTGCGGCGTGAGCGCGGCGTGCACCTCATTGGGCGAAAGCAGGAGTTCGATTGCCATTTGTATTATCGTTTCAAAAACAGTGCTGCGATCACGATTCGGAAAGCCCGCGCAGAGCAGCCTCGTCAAGCTCCGAAGCGAAGCAGTGCTCCTCCGCCGGGAAGCTGCCCGCCTTCGTCTCGCGGATGTAGGCGGCGAAAGCCTCCGAAAGCACAGCGCCCGCGTCGCCGAAGACCTTGACGAACTTCGGCTTCAGCCCTCCGTAGAGGTTGAGCATGTCCTGATAGACGAGCACCTGCCCGTCGCAGCCTGCGCCCGCGCCGATGCCGATGGTCGGGATGTCAAGCCGCTTCGAGATGACAGCGGCAAGCGCCGCCGGGATCGCTTCAAGGACGACCGCAAACGCGCCCGCCTCCTGGACGGCAAGCGCGTCCTCCAGCACGGCGCGCGCCGCCTCGAGGGTCTTGCCCTGAACCTTGAACCCGCCGAAGGCATTGATAGACTGCGGAGTGAGACCGATGTGCCCTACGACCGGGATGGATGCCTTCACGATAGCACGGATCTGCTCTGCGACCGAAGCGCCGCCTTCGAGCTTCACGGCATGCGCCCCGGCCTCCTTGATGAAGCGCCCCGCATTCTCGACCGCTTTTTCGATGGAGACCTGATAAGAAAGAAAGGGCATGTCCGCGACGACGAGCGCATCCTCCGCGCCGCGCACGACCGCCTTCGTATGATGGAGGATGTCCTCCATCGTGACCGACAGCGTATCCGGGTAGCCGAGCATGACCATCCCCAGGCTGTCCCCGACGAGCAGGCTGTTGACCCCTGCCGCGTCCATGACCTTCGCCGTGGAATAGTCATAGCAGGTGAGCATGGTAATTTTGTCACCTTTTTCCTTCTGCTGCCGAAATGTGCCAACGGTATTCTTCATGATGTCCTCCTTAGCTGCGGCTTGCGCCGCTCACCCTGGAAATATTTGTCCCGCTATTATATCACATTTTCCACCTCCTCCACCGCCATTTTCCAATGCGCCCTTGCCGGATGGCAGACGATGCCGAAAAGACCGTCATGCACACAAAACAGACATGTAAATGCTTCAAGATGCTGGCTGCCGACAGTGTGTGCACACATATCTCGCGGGACAGGTCACAGCAACATACAAGAGGATAAGAGTACTACAGTTGATATAAACCCTGATTTTAGGCACTTGCAAAATGATCAAGTCCAAAAAAGCACTTGTTGGAGAACAGGTTTGAAAGAATTTTCAAAAGCGATTTTGTGCCAAACGTGTTGTGCTGACAGCGCAAAAACCGATTCGGTGATATTTTTGATGAAAAAATGAAGATTAGGTATTGACAAGCAAAACCACGCGTGATACTATAGGGACATCAAGGGAGCAACAGGGCTTCCCACAGAGAAAAGGAGCAAGAGGAAATGAAAGCGCGGACAAAGGACAACAGACATGCAGAATCGTTTCTGACGATCACTGTTCTCGTTGCCCTGATCCTCGGGTTTCTCGCTTTGCTCGAGATGCCTTCCTCCGTTGTGTACAGCAAAATCGAGCCTATGGCAACGACACCGGCTGCCGTGCAAAGGCAAGCGCTGAAAGCTCCGGCGGTCGATCTGCTGGCAGCCAGCCAGGTCAGCCAAGCCAATCAGGACATCCTGGAGATCCAAGAGATTCAGGACATCCAGGAAAACCAAGGCGCCCATGGTGTCAACCTCCATGACGCATCCACCCCAATCCGCACGGCGAGTTCAGTGACCGCTGTAGCGGATGCCGAAACGATCTTGCCGAAGGTGGGCAGGCAGTACATACAGACAGACACGGGCGACAGCAGCCCAGCCATCGTCCCTTGGATCAGTCTCGCGCTGACGATCTTCGTGATCCTGTTGGCAGTGAGCGCCATGCGGAAGATGGAACGATAATCCCCTCAGCCAGCAAGGGACACCCCTCCCCTTGCGATACGGGACGGCACTCATCCCCCCCTCTACAGGCCGTCCCAACTCTTCTTTCTTAAAGGGATGGAGCCATTGCTTCATCCCTTTCTCGTGACTTTGGGACATCCGGCAGGTAGCGCACGAGCTTGGAGAGCAGGTCTTTCTGCACGAGGGGCTTTCCGATGTGGCTGTCCATGCCCGCCTCGCGTGCACGCAATACGTCTTCCTTGAACACATTGGCAGTCATCGCGATGATGGGGATCGTGCGCGCGCTCGGCACATCCATGCCCCGGATGATGCGGACTGCCTCGTAACCGTCCATCTCCGGCATCTGGACATCCGAAAAGATGAGGTCGTACCGTTCGTGGTTGGCGGCGAACATCTCTACCTCTTCCCTGCCGTTCAAGGCGATATCGATGTTTATCCCCGTATCCTCGAGAAGGGCGAGGACGATCTCGCGATTGATTTCGATGTCTTCTGCAATCAGGATGTGATAGTCGCGGAAGCAGCCGTGCATGCTCTCTTTGTCGAACCGGCTCGGTTCCTCCAAGGGCATCTCCCGTTCGGTCGAGAGCGGAAGGGTGATCTCGAACGTGAAGGATGAGCCTTGACCAAGCTCCGACTCTGCCCAGATGCGCCCGCCCATCAGCTCGATGATCTCACGGGAGATGGCGAGCCCCAGCCCCGTGCCGCCAAAGCGCCGAGAAGTGCTGTTGTCAGCCTGCTCGAAAGCGTTGAACAGGCGCTTGAGCTGTTCGTCCGAGATGCCGATGCCCGTGTCACGCACGCAGACCCGAAACGAACATTCCTCCTCGGTGCACCATGCCATGGCGGTCTCCAGCGTCACAGTGCCTCGCTCGGGCGTGAACTTCACCGCGTTGGAGAGCAGGTTTGTGATGACCTGGGAGATGCGCTGCCCGTCGCCCTTGAGGAAGCGCGGGATGCTCTTGTCGAGGTTTTGCACAAAGTGGATCTTGCGTTCGTCGATGCGGAAGCCGACGACGGAGAGGGTCTGATCGATCATGCTGTAGAAATCGAAGGCGCTCTGATCCAGCTCGAGTTTGCCCGCTTCGATTTTCGAAATGTCGAGGATGTCATTAATGACACCGAGAAGATGGTTGGATGCGACATCGATCTTGCCGATGCTGTCGCGCAACCGTTC
>JAITHG010000194.1 GCA_031280075.1 Eubacteriales Family XIII. Incertae Sedis bacterium
CAGCCTGGTCAGAAGCTGACCCTGTCGGAGCAGGTGCTGGAGCCGAAGGGCTCAAGCATCATGCTGCTTCCGGAGGAACGTGTAAGCGTGAAAGACCTGCTCTACGCAGCCTTGCTCGAATCGGGCAACGATGCCGCCGTCGCACTTGCGGAGGGGGTGGACGGTTCGGTCGAGGCCTTCGCCGAGCGCATGAACGCGCGTGCGCGGGAGCTGGGTGCGAAAAACACGAACTTCGTGAACCCGCACGGACTCCACGAAGAGGAGCATTACACGAGCGCGTACGACCTTGCACTCATCGCGCGCGAAGCGATGAAGCACAAGGATTTCCGAAAGGCCGTCACGACATACGAATACAAGATGAAAAAGACGAATCTGCAGCCGGAGCGCCTGCTGCACAACTCGAACCGTCTGCTGTACAGCCAGGGCTGGCACGTCATGGTGTATGGCGACCGGCGCGTCATCAAGTACGAGGAAGCGACCGGCATCAAGACGGGCTATACCTCGGACGCGCGAAACACGCTCATTGCGGGAGCGGAGCGGGACGGTGTCTCCCTGATCGCTGTGCTCCTGAAGTCGGAGGGGGTGCAGGCCTACCAGGATGCCATCAGCCTGTTCGAGTACGGCTTCCACAATTTCGAAGAGCGCAGCTTCGTCGTGCGGGGAGAACCCCTGCCGTTGACGGAAACGGTCTTTGCGGAAGTGGATGGCGGGCAGGCAGCGACCGTCGCGGCGCTCGCCGCTTCGGACATCGTCTCTACCTATCGGAAGGGTAAGGAGGACGGTGTCGGCGGCATCTCGGTGGAAACGAGCATGTCGGCGCTCACGGCTCCGGTCGAAGAGGGGCAGGTCATCGGGGCAGCCTTTGTCTACGTTGGGGAAGGGGGCAGCCGGCGCGTGCTCGGTGAGACGGATCTCGTGGCCGCAGTCGCCGTAGAGAAGAAGAAGACGGTGTTCGAGACCGTCAAGTTGCCCACCATCATACCGCTCATTCTGAAAATAGGCGGTGTCGTCCTCGGCATCGCAGTCCTGTGGGTCGTCATCGTAGTCGTGCGGTCGGAGAAGCAGCGGCGCAACCGCCGCATGCGGCGCATGAACATGTACAGGGGCGACAGCGTGACGCGGGAAGTGAAGCGCATCAGGAGGATCAAGTGACCTGTTTCAGACGGAGGCGCGCTGCCTGGAGACCCATCGCAGTCCTGCTTGCCCTTGCTCTGGTCGTGTCCCTCACCGCCTGCGCCGACGGTGCGAGCGAGGCAGAGGAAGTTGGGGCGGTGGAAGTTCCTGCAATCGAATACGATTTCAGCGTCTTCCTCGGGGCGCTCGACGATCCCATCCGCATCGGGCGGCTCATCGAGCAGTATGGGCAAGAGACAGGAATCAAGGTTGAGGCGATCATGACGGAGGGCGGGTCGGTGGACAACCGAACGCTTTGGCGGTTGCTCAACTCCCAGAATCCCCCCGCCGTATACATAGTGAACCAGAACACGAATTTTTCCCGACTCACAGGAGCGGGCTTTCTTGCCCCTTCCGCTTGGTCGGTGTCGGACAGCGGTCTGCGTCTGCCGGGGATGCCGCTGCGATTCCAGAGCAAGGGACTCGTCGTGGATCGCCGCGTCCTCAGCCAACTTGTCGAAGGCGGGGACGGCGCAGCGCTTCTGATCGCTCTGCAGAATTGCAGCTATGCAGAGTGGGATGCCTTTGTGCACAAGGTGGGCACCTACATCCTGAAGGGCGAGGTGTCGACCTTCGAGCTGGCAGGCACCGCATTTCGTTTCAGATCCCAGAAGGGCGCAATGGCAAACAGGTTGACGGGCGTGTACGCCGTGTCGGGCAGCGACGTGGGATTCCTCGGGCGCGGGCTGTTCGAGCAGGTTTTGGCGACGACGGACGCGGCAATGTGGATGACCTCGCTCGCGGATGCTGTGCAAGCGCCTGCGGTCGGTCTGGACGAGGGGGCAGGCATCGCGACGGGTGCAGGCATCGCGACGGGTGCAGGCACTGCGACGGGTGCAGGCACTGCCGCCGAGCCGGGCACCGAACAGCCGCAGGTATACCCGCCCATGCTTGAGCCGGTGCTGAACGCCTACGCAGATGCCCTCACCGGCATCACGGACAACCTCGCGGGGCGCTTCGCGGCAGGGATTCGAGGAGAGGACTTCGTCCTCGCAGAAAACTACAGCCGGGATCGCGTGCTTCGCATATTCACTGAGGGCAGGGCGTTGTTCACAGGCATTTCGGGGGAAGACTTCGTGAGCCTGCGTGCCAGCAACGCTGAGCAGGCGCAAAACCTCTCGTTGATCCCCCTGAAGATCCCATACACGGAATGGGGGCTGCCTGCAGGGAAGGGCGGCGTTTCCGCCAATGCGTCCGTGCCCGCGATGCCGGTGAAATCGATCTGCGTCAACGCAAACCTGCCCAAAAAAGGGAAGCAGGCGGCGCAGGCATTCGCGCGCTGGTTCCGGGAGGCGGAGAACTATGGCGGCAACCCTGTCGCAGCGGAGGCTGCCTCCTTTTATGGGCGTGGATGCACTCTGCCGTACGAGGTGGTCGGGGACACATACGAAGTGGACGCAGAGGCGTTTGCGGAAGCGTTGTCCGGCAGGGATGGACTGACGGTCTGGCTCTCTGAGGGCATATGGAACGAAGGGCGCATAGACTCCCTGAAAGGGTTCGTGGCTGACGCACTCATGGGTCTGTCACGCTGATGCACCTATGTTTGACATCGAAGCAAATCTGAAAGAACTGCCAGACCTGCCAGGTGTCTATCTACACAAGGACAAGTATGGC
>JAITHG010000242.1 GCA_031280075.1 Eubacteriales Family XIII. Incertae Sedis bacterium
GGGGGCAGCAGATGACAGCGATTGGTACAGGATGAAGAGAAAGGAGGTGCCTTTTCAGGGTTATTTTCTTTTGACGCAACGAATCAGGTTTCGGGGTTGTTTTCTTTTGACGCTATACGGACGCTATACGCGCCTCACTCGCAAAGTCAGAAAAATTTTTTGCCTTTTTCCAAAAAACCTGTTGCATTTTCGTTTCAAAGTTGTACAATCAATAGACAGGGACTTAAGAGAGTTCTGAAATTAGTGCACATACTTTTAAAAGGAAAGGGGAATTACTATGGCTGCTGGTGTGATCCGTTTAACTCCGCAGGAACTGCGCGACCAGGCAAGGGCATTCGACAAGGAAGGGCAAAACCTTGACACTTCCATCAAGGCAATGGATGGCTACATCCGGACGCTTGAGACGCAGTGGGAAGGCGAGGCAGCGCGCAAGTTCAGCGAGCAGTTCAACTCGTTGAAGCCTTCTTTCGAGAAGATGCAGCAACTGATCATCGACATTTCCGGTCAGCTGAATGGCTCTGCGGAAGCATACGAGTCTCTCGACAGGGAAATCGCGGGCAAGTTCTCGGTATAATCCCGGGACTTCCGATCTAGAAAAGATGCTGGCAAGGGCGTTCCATTGGATGCGCCCTTGCCGTTATGTGGAGAACCGATCAATGAACGTTCTTTTAATACGGTTCTCCCACAATGGGGAAGCGACGGTATGAGGGCAGACAGATGAGATGGCGCATTTTGTTTACGACAGGTCTGGTCGGGCTTGCCTTGGCGGCAGGGGTCGCCATCGGCGTTTTTGGGTTGAGCTTCTTGCAGGACAGCCTCTTTGGGGGCAGCGTCTTGCCGGGCAGCGCTTCGGATCCAGACGAGGAGGCAAGACCCATTGCGGGCGAAGGCGTGATCGCGGTCGTCAACCTCGACGAGGGAATAGAGCTGGACGGACGGCGTGAGAGCTATGCGTCTTCCATCATAAGCGAACTTGGGCCGGAGTACCGCCTGATGCCCCACCAGATGGCGGAGGCAGGCATGGAGGTGGGAAGCTACGATGCCATGGTGAGTTTCCCGGTCGATTTTTCCGAGCGCGTATATTCTGCAAACCGAAAACACCCTTCCCCTGCAGCGCTTGACTGCACCATCAACACCAAGCTTCCCGAACAGGATTATCTGGAAGTGTTCCAGAAACTGAAGAATGTCCAAGTGGAGACCGACAACTACCTTTCCTATATGTATATTTATTCGTTCCTGCTGGATTTCCAAAGCAACCAGAACAAAGTATCCAAGGTGCTCGCCAACGACGACGAGGACATCGAAGCCGCCACCCAGATGCGTTCTGCATCCTTTGCCAACCAACCCTTGGTGTCTGACGTGCCCGTCGTGGAGCTCAACCTGCACGTGCCAGAGTTCGACAATGTGCTGGCACAGGCGCAGGAGACGACGGATGCCATTGAAGAGGCGGCGGGCGAGATCTCCATAAAGATGGCGGAGGAATATGCCGCCTACCTCGACAAGCTCACCAGCGAGATGGCGATCACGACACACAACGCCGCCCTGATGGCAGATGAGGTAAAGACCTTCCACGCGGTGGCGCGCAGCTGGTATACCCATGCCATGTCCGCAGTGGACAAGTACAATGCGCGAATCGAAGACCACAACAATTTCACGGAGACCTACAACTCTTCGGTCAGCCAGTTTTACGACTACGTGGCGCTGCTGACGAGCTCGGACTACCCGCGGGCGCTGCTCGAATATCAGGACTACCTGTATCAGTGGCGGGCGGAGCTGGAACAATATGCTTTGTCCATGTTCCCCGAAGACACGCCCAATGTCCCGCAGTTTGCGAAGGGTGGCGAGCAGTTGGGCACGTACATCTTCAGTGCGGACACGCCCAGCATGGATTGGCTGTACGCCATGCGCGGGATCCTGGAACGTCCGAAGATCGGCACGCTGCCCGCAGGGCTGTCCACCCCCATAGAGGCATTTGAACCCTTCCCCGCCACGATCAGCTCGATCATCGGGGGGGGCAAACCCGCGCAGCAGCCTGTCCGTCAGGAAGACAGCGCGGTGAGTGACGGCCCGTCGGGAGGCGCGGGGATGGGAGACACTGCGTCCGGCAGCGCAATCACAGGCGGGGCTGTTACGGACAGCGTTGTTACGGACGGGGCTGTTACTGGCGGATCCATTACAAGCGGCGCTGTCACTGGTGAATCCATTACGAGCGGCGCTGTCACTGGTGGAGCTGTCACGGATAGCGCAAGCCCCCAGGCAAGCACGGTGCTGGAAGCGTTTACCAACAGTCTGCGCGAGGTCTCGATGGCTGCCTTCTCCTACAAACCGGACGCTTTCATCGCTGGAGAGATTCAGGAAAAAGTGGACTATGCTGTCAGCGAGCTTACAAACCATGTCTCCACTTTGGGACAGGAACTGTTCACGTCCCAGTCGGACAACATGACGCAGATGCAGGAGACCTACATGAGCTACAGCCAGCATGCCTCCGACATGCAGGCGGATGTCTCCGCGCGCTACCAAGAGGACAGGGAACAAGTGTCAGGCACGATCAACGCCTTCGTCGACACGAAGCTGGTCACTTCCACGGAAAACCGGCTCCTGCTCGGGGAATTTTCTGATGCGATGCCCTTTGCCCGGATGGGGGCGGAGGTCAACCACGAGTATGTGACCTTTCTCTCAAACCCTGTCCAGATCGACCCTGTGCCGATCCGCCCCAAGGATGCCACGCCGGAGAAAACCGACCCGTCCCTGCTGGACTACTGGTGGTTGCTGCTCTTCGCTGGGGTTTGCCTCCTGATCATAGTAGCGGCCTTCATTGTGCGCTCCATGGGCGCAAAGCCTCCTGACAAGGATGGGACTTGACGCACATGAAAGAACGGGTACGCTTGGTCTCCATCCTCACGCTCCTGCTGTGCGCCATGCTGGCGGCACCGGGCGCGGTCTATGGGGAAGAAGGGGAGATCGCGATTGACCCAGGCAGTCTTGTCGGCAAGGGCGTCCAAGGCAGCGGCGTGGAAATACGCCGCTATGATTTTTTCCCTGAAGGTGGCGAAAACGATTTTTCTGCCGTAGAGCAGGCGCGCATCCAACGGGGCGACATCTGGAAGCAAGCCCTGTTCACGACCGGATCAGGGCTGATCCAGCCCGAATCCCCCGCTCTGCGCGAAACGATGGACAAGCTGCCGTCATTCCAAGTGTCCGAAAAATATGCGGTTGGAAGATACCACGAAGAGAGGGTTCCCGACCACACCCTCCTGCTCATCATCGTCGCGTTTGCCATCCTGTTTGGGCTGAGCTTCCTGGCGGCTCGATATTATCACAGACACCGGCGGAAGAGAAAGGCGGGCTGACCCGTGCATATCACTGTTACATTTTTGATAGAAGAGCAGGAATTCGATGTACGCCTGGACGACCGGCAGAAGCCGGACACCATCCTGCGCCTGCTTCAGGAGAAGGGACTGTGCCGCACAGGCTCGCAGCCCGCGTTCTTCAGATCCATGATGCACGACCGAATCATCAGTGCATACGCAAGCCTCCGCGAAGGGCAAATCCAAAACGGCGACCAACTGACTGCCATCCTCCACCCCCCGCACCCAAACAACAACCCCGCAGGGGCGACCGCCCCCGATCGTCCGCATGCCAATGGCACACAGCAATAGAAAGGATCACCCATGCCTG
The DNA here is from genome assembly GCA_031280075.1 of Eubacteriales Family XIII. Incertae Sedis bacterium. Next base: position 3,679 of record JAITHG010000242.1, read on the forward strand.
CCGAACCAATCGTGCTGGAAATCAAAAACGAAGAGAGCTGCCTGCCAAAGCAGCAGCGATCTTATTTGACGTTCCCAAACCCCCGCCTGATCCCCGCGAAAATCGTCGAGGATGAATACCATTTCGACTTGGTGCTGGACCCGGAGGGTCTCTCCGATGCCACCGGTATCAAGCGCGAGGAAGCCGTCAACCAGTATCGATTCTTAATCGCGGCAGGCGCGCTTGAACATCTTAAGGCAGAATACGATTTCTCCCTCGAGCCGACCAACCTGATGTACGACGTGAATTTCGTCCCCCTGCTCAAGCTGCGGGACGGTCCCGGAGGCAGGCACGATTTTTTGGCTGAATACAAGGCGCTGACAGGCGCAGTCCTGTCCAAAAAATACGTGTTTGAGGATTTCAGCCTTGGCGGCGAGGATCTCTACGGGCAGGATCCACTGCTCGCAAAGGTCTCCGAGGCGCAGGATGTGGCAGGGCTGCAGACCGTTCTGCGCGGCGCGCTCACAGACCTGCAGGACAAGCTGTCCAAAGAGAGGGCGACCATCGGCAAGAAAAAACTGTTCGTATTCAAGCTGCTCATCCCAGTGCTTGCAGCCCTCGTCCTCGCCTTGGCGTTTTTCACCGTGAAGTCTTTCTTTTTCGACCAGCCGGAGCAGGAGCGCGCGATTGCGATCAGCAACCACTTCCTCCGATCCCAGTATGTCGAGCTGTTGCGCACCATGCGGGACATGACGCTTGAAGATCTGACGAAAGAAGAGCGCTACATGGCAGCCTATTCCGGTGTCGCGACCACAAGCCTCAGCGACGCGCAGAAGCAGAACGTCTTCAAGCAGATCAGGCTGAACACCGACAGCCTCTATTTGGAGTTTTGGGTTGAAATAGGGCGTGCCAATTACGAAAACGCGGTGGACATCGCGAAGCGCCTGGACGACCTCGAGCTGCAGCTTTTCAGCCTCATCCTTCTGCGGGATGCGGTCGAAGCAGACCCGTCGATGCCCGGCGCGGAGAAAGCGGAGAGCCTGTCCGCCTTCAGCGACCAGATCGCCGACATTGAAGAGACCCTCGTTCCGGACGAAGATGCGGCACTTCCGCCAGCGGCCGTGCAGGCAAGCGGGGCAGCGGTGCAGGCGAGCGACGCAGCGGTTCAGGCGAGTGCTGCCGCAGTGACGACCGGCGGCGCGGCGAAGGGCAATGGAACCTCGTCGAAGAAAAGCAGCAAGAAGGCGGCATCATGATGGCAGGGCAGGGCATGTGGGGAGAACAAGGGTCTATCCTCCTTTTTGGGGAAGGGCGCTGCATCGCGCTCCCCCTCCAAGAACGCTCTTTCGTCGGGGAAGATCTGCGCCCCGCCTACGACGAGCAGGATGCTGTCATCGTCGCGGCGCCCGCCCCGGACCCGGGCGATCCGGACGGAGGGTATGCATGCACCATCAACGGAGAGACGCTGCTTCCGGGCGGGCGCTTGCATCTGCCCGGTGATGTGGAGGCACTGCTCCTGTACGGGACGGAACGCCATTGCTCCACACGCGGGCTGCCCTATGTGCGCATCGGGGATAGCGCCTCCTGCCACATCCGGATTGCGGGCGACGCTGAGATCCTGCTGCGGCAGGGGATGCTGTGGATCATCCGCGGTGACTGCTTTCTGAACGGCATCGCCTTGGGGCAGGGCAGGGCCACATCTTTCGTCCCCGGCGACACGCTTTTCGTGGGCGATGTGCGCATCACGGCAGGGCAGGACTGTCTGTCCTGCCTCGGCACGGCCTACGAGACCTCGCTGCGGGATCGAACCGAGCCGCAGGACACCATCGACTTCACGGAATTCCCTGAGTACAAACGTTCCCCAAGGATCGTGAAAAGCATCCCGGACGAGACGGTGCACATCGCCTTGCCCAAGGATCCCGAAAAGCCTTCCCGGGGGCAACTGGTCAAAGCCATCGTCCCGCCCCTGGTCATGCTCGTGCTCACAGTCAGCGTATCCCTCCTCATGGGCAGGGGTCTCTTCATGATCGTCATGGCGGCAGGCATGGGTGTCACGGTGATCTTCTCAGTCACAGGATATTTCAACGACAAGAAGGAGCGAAAAAAGAACGAGCAGAACAGGGTGGCAGAGTACAAGGCCTACCTGCTGTCCTTGCGCAAGCGGCTGTATGCGCTGCGGGGAGAGGAAGCGGAAGCGGGGCGGTACGCAAACCCCGGTCTGTCCGACATCGAGACGATGGTGGAACAGTATTCCAGCCGGATCTATGAACGCGCCTCCGAGGACGACGACTTCCTCTGCCTGTCCCTGGGAACGGCGACGATCCTGCCCGCCTGTGCCATCCGGAAAAACGAGGACGAGGTCGCCATCAAGACCGACGAGCTCAACCTGGAGATGCGCAAGGTCGTCTCCCTGTTCGACCAGCTGCCGAACATGCCGCAGGTCGTCGACCTCAAGAACGCACACCTTGGCATCGTGGGGGAGAAGACGCTCATCCACGAGCAGCTCAAGGCGTACATCAGCCAGATCTGCTTCCTGCACAGCTACCACGATGTGGAGATCGTCCTGCTGATCGACGAGGCGGATGCGGACGCGTTCCGTTGGGCGCGCTGGTACCCCCACTGCCGGATCAAGAGCATCAATGTCTCCGGGATCGTGACGGGTGAAAACCAGCGCGACCAGGTGCTCGGCAACCTCGCGCAATTGCTGAAGGAGCGCAGGATGAAGCGCGACGAGAGGAAGACGGAACATGTCTTCCTCCCTCATTACGTCTTCATCATCGACAACCCCAAGCTGGTCGCCAACCACAGCATCATGGAGTATCTCCAAAACGCATCCACCGACCTGGGCTTCAGCCTGGTCTTCACAACGAACATGCAGGCGAACCTGCCGGAGAACATTCGCACGATCATCGCCTTGGATGGACCGGGGCGCGGCAGCCTCGTGCTGAACGAAGGGCGTCTCATGCAGACTGCCGTGGAGACGCACGTGGCAGACGGCATCCGTTTCGAGCGGATGGCCCGGCGACTGAACGCCCTGCACCACAACCAGGGGGTCGCCACGCACATCCCCGAAAGCATCACCTTCTTCGGGCTGCTGGGCGTGAAGAAGCCGGCAGACCTCCCCATCCTGCAGCTTTGGCAGAACAGCAACAGCGCGAAGTCGCTCGCCGTCCCCCTGGGGGTGCGCGGGGAGGACGACATCGTCTACCTCAACCTGCACGAAAAAGCGCACGGGCCGCACGGGCTGGTCGCCGGGACGACGGGATCGGGCAAGTCGGAGATCCTGCAGTCGTACATCATGTCCCTCGCCGTGCACTTCCATCCCTACGAGGTGGGTTTCCTGCTCATAGACTACAA
>JAITHG010000296.1 GCA_031280075.1 Eubacteriales Family XIII. Incertae Sedis bacterium
CTGCCGCCCCGCGCCGGATGGAGGTGGCGACGCAGTCCGTCCCGGTGTCGCCCCCGCCCACGACGACGACGTTCTTGCCGTCCATGGGGGGCAGACCGTCGATGAGCCTCCCGTCGAGCAGGTTCGCGGTGGACTGCGAGAGGAAGCCCAGTGCCGTCATCACGCCGAAGAGGTCCGCCCCCGGCACATCCAGCCGACGCTCCTTGGTCGCGCCCCCGCAGAGCACGATGGCGTCGAAGTCGCGCATGAGGGAGAGCACCGGATAGTCCGTCCCGACCTCCGTGCACAGCTCGAAGCGCACGCCCTCGTCCTTCATGATGTCGGCGCGGCCCAGCACCAGCGTCTTGTCGAGCTTCATGTTGGGGATGCCGTACATGAGGATGCCGCCGGGACGGTCGGCGCGCTCGAACACCGTCACGGCGTTGCCGAGCTGGTTGAGCAGGTCGGCGCAGGCGAGCCCGGAGGGCCCGGAGCCGACGACGGCGACGCGTTTGCCCGTGCTCGCGCGCGGCATGCGCGGGATGAGCCTACCCCTGTGCACCATCTCGTCGACGATGTGGCGCTCGATCTCCTTGACCGTCACCGGCTGCTCGTGCTCGCCGAGCGTGCAGCTGCCCTCGCAGAGCGCGGGGCATACGCGCGAGGTGAACTCCGGGAAGGGGTGCGTCTTTGCGAGGCGCTGCCATGCCCGTTCTGTCTCCCCCCGGTATACGAGGTCGTTGATTTCGGGGATGAGGTTTCCCAGCGGGCAGCCGATGGAGTTGCCCTCTACGAGGAAGCCCGCATGGCAGAAGGGCACGCCGCAGTCCATGCAGCGCGCTGCCTGCAGCGTGATGGCATCCGCCGCCTGCGGGACGATGAAATCTCCAAAATCCTTGATGCGCTCATCTGCCGGGCGATATGCCGCATCGGAGCGTCCGTATTCGAGGAACCCTGTTGCCTTGCCCATGCCTATGCCTCCTTCTCCTGCGCTCCTTTGCCGCCGCTGCGCCTGGCCGGTTTCGACGACTTGCCGCGCCCTTTTTTCAGGATCTTCCGATAATCGTTGGGGATGACCACGGCAAAATGCTGCGCCTGCCCGTCGAAATCCGCCAGCACCGCTGCGGCTGCCGCACTGCCCGTATAGGCCAGATGTTTTTCAAGCAGCCGCTTGAGGGTTGCCTTGTCATCCTCGTCGGGGCGGCCGATAGACACCATCTCCCGGTTGCAGCGTTTTGCGAACTGCCCGTCCGCGTCGAACACGTATGCCACGCCGCCGGACATGCCGGCCGCGAAGTTCCGCCCCGTCTCCCCGAGGATGACGACCGTGCCGCCGGTCATGTACTCGCAGCCATGGTCGCCCACGCCCTCGACGACGGCATCCGCCCCGCTGTTGCGCACGGCGAAGCGCTCGCCCGCCATGCCCCGGATGTAAAACTCGCCCTCCGTCGCCCCGTACAGGACGACATTGCCGACGATGATGTTTTCCGAGGGGTCGAACTCCGCGCCGTCCGGTGGGACGACGATGAGCCGCCCGCCGGAAAGCCCCTTGCCCGCGTAGTCGTTGGCATCGCCGTGCAGCTCGAACTCGACCCCCTTCGTGAGGAAGGCACCGAAGGAGAGCCCTGCCGAGCCGTCGAAGCGGATGTGGATGCTGCCTTCGGGCAGGCCGTCCGGCCCATGCCGCCGCACGATCTCGCCCGAAAGCATACTGCCCACCGTGCGGTTGCGGTTGATGATCTCCAGCGAGTAGTCGACCGTCTCGCCCGGGTTCCTGATGGCGTTCCGGCAGAGCGGGATGAGGGCGCTGAGATCGAGCGTCCGGTGCAGCGCGTGGTTTTGCGGCTGCGTGAAGCAGCGTGCCGCCGCATCATCCACCATCTTCGGCTGGTAAAGCAGTCGGGAGAGGTCTACGGTCTTCGCCTTGTCGTTGATCTCGGGATGCTGCTCCGTGAGCAGCTCGCTGTGCCCAATGAGTTCGCCGAAGCTGCGCACACCGATACGCGCCATCCACTCGCGAACTTCCTGCGCGAGGAAGCGCATCAGGTTTTCGATGTGCTCCGGACTGCCAGCAAACTTCCCGCAGAGCTGCGGGTTGTGCGTCGCGATGCCGACCGGGCAGGTGTCGAGGTTGCACACGCGCATCATGTCGCAGCCCAGGACGACCAGCGGGGCGGTGGCAAAGCCGAACTCTTCCGCGCCCAGCAGGGCGGCGATGACGATGTCGCGCCCCGTGAGCAGCTTGCCGTCCGTCTCGAGGACGACGCGGCTGCGCATGTTGTTCATGAGCAGGCTCTGGTGCGTCTCCGCGACACCCAGCTCCCATGGCAGTCCCGCATGGCGGATGCTCGTGCGGGGGGCAGCCCCCGTGCCGCCGTCGTACCCACTGATGACGATGATGTCCGCCAGCGCCTTCGCGACCCCGACCGCGACCGTCCCCACGCCGCCCTCCGACACGAGCTTCACGCTGATGCGCGCGTTCTTGTTGGCCGCCTTCAGGTCGCGGATCAGCTGCGAGAGGTCTTCGATGGAGTAGATGTCGTGGTGCGGCGGCGGCGAGATCAGCTCAACACCCGGCGTCGAGTAACGCGCCTTCGCGATCAGCGGGTAGACCTTGCCGCCGGGCAGGTGCCCGCCCTCGCCGGGCTTCGCCCCCTGCGCCATCTTTATCTGAATCTCCTTCGCGTTGTTCAGATAATAGCACGTCACACCGAAGCGCCCGGACGCGACCTGCTTGATGGCGCTGCACCGGCTGTCTCCGCCCTCGTCCGGCGTGAAACGCTCGATCAGCTCGCCACCCTCGCCCGTGTTGCTCTTGCCGCCGAGGCGGTTCATGGCGATCGCCATGCATTCATGCGCCTCCCGGCTGATCGACCCGTAAGACATCGCTCCCGTCTTAAAGCGCTTTACGATGCTCGACACCGGTTCGACCGTGTCGATGGGGATGGGTTTCTCCGCCTCGACGATCGAGAGCAGCCCGCGGATGTTCTTCAGTTCCCGCACGCGCAGGTTGACCGCCGAAGTGAA
>JAITHG010000292.1 GCA_031280075.1 Eubacteriales Family XIII. Incertae Sedis bacterium
TCCATCCCTGCCATCTGGAAATCCCGCACGTCCGCGCAGAGCTCGATATCGCCCGCCTCGCCCGGCAATACCGTGAAGACCACCTTCCTGTCGCCGCCCGCTGCCACCACGGAGGCACCGGTAGCGACAAGCCCGGATGCCCTGTCCGTGGCTAGGGTGAAGGTGACCTGCAGCATATAGTTTTCGTAGAAAGCCGGAGCGATGCCGGGGGCGGAAGTCGTCCGTAGACTTATGCGCAGTGTCCCGCTGCGCCCGCCCAGACTCTCCGGATCTGTCGGCTTCCCGTCAAGCACATAGCCTATGTCGAACAACCACGGCAGCTTTGCCTCCCTGGGTATGCCCTCGTAATACAGGTCGCCCTCGTCTGCCGCCAAGGAGACTTTGTCCGCGCCCTGCGAAATCGACGCAGTGGATGTCAGGTTTGTTACGGAAAGATATGCTCCGTGATCCACTACAATGCCTGCTCTACGTACATCGAAGTGGTTCACGACGTATACATCCTCCAGCGCTCCTTCGGCTGTCAGGTGACCGTACACGGTTTCTTCCTTCCCGTCAAGCGCAGCGGTTGACACAGCCGGGGCAGCCCCCGACATGAGCAGTAGCAGTGCCAGCATGCCCGCAGCAACCGCAGCAATATGGTTCCGGACAGGGCGTTTCCTGTACTTCGGCGTAGTGGTGACAAACTTTTTCATACGATGTTCCTTTCAGGCAGCCTTGGGGCTGGGACGACAAACTTGGCATGCCAGGTCACCTTGCCGATCGCTCCGTCAAGCAGGTTGAGCACGGCGGGCAAAAAGCAGACGACCATGAGTAGTGAGAGCAACGTCCCGCGCCCGAGCAGCATGCCTATCTCGGATATCGCAGGGTTGGAAGAATTCGTAAAGAGGGTGAATCCGGCAGCAGCGAGCACGGCGGCTGACACGAGGATGGACCGAAAGGAGTCCGCAAGAGCCGCGATCGTCGCCTCCCGCTTTGGCAGTTGTCTGCGGTACCGCAGCCACGTGTTCGTCAGCAGGATGGCGTAATCTACCGTCGTCCCGAGCTGCACGGCGCTGAGCACAAGGTATCCGAGGAAATTGATTGGTCTACCTTGAAAGTATGGGATGGACAGGTTGATCCAGATGGCGGCCTCTATCGTGAACAAGAGGACACACGGAATGATCGCAGATCGGAAAGTGACAAGCAGCACGAGAAAGATGGAGATGACCGCGATGAGGCTCACCATCAGATTGTCCGTCTCGACGAGATGGCTCATGTCATAGAGATTCACGCTCTGTCCGGCAGCCAGCGCTGCATCCCCGTACAGTCCATACGCCGCATCTTGGACGCGTTCAGCTGTTTCGAACGCCACAGATCCTTCCACCTCTGTGTCCGTATATACGATGAAACGGGCATAATGCTCTGAATAGAACTGCTCCGCTATATCCTCCGTCAGGAACTCCGCAGGCAGCGCACCCCCGACCTGTGTCACATACGAGACGATACCCGTCACGTGCTGCAGTTTTTCCAGTTCGTCTGCCAGCACCTGTTCTCTCGCGACATCCCCCCTCGGGACGAGCAGTGCAATCACAGTAGCGGGACTGTCTCCCGGCTCGCTGCCCTCCTCCGGCATGACCTTGTCCACCACATCATCGGCGCTGGCGGAGGGTTTCATGCCGTCCGAATAGGTGAACTCTGTCCTTCCCTGTCCGAGGAAGCAAGGGACTGCCACCAGCAGCACGATGGCGACTACGGCTATACCTGCTTTCGACATGTGCTTCCCTATGCGTCCGATGCCCGGAAGCAGTTCGCGGTGCCTTGTCCTGTCGAGCAGGCGGAAGGTGCAGAGCGCGAGAGCCGGGAGAAGGAACATGACCGAAAGGAAACTGAGAAGGATCCCCTTCACTAGGTTTAGCCCCAGGTCTGCCCCGATGCCGAAGTTCATGAAGACGAGGGCGAGGAAACCGAAGAGTGTCGTTGCCGCGCTCGCGCCCACCGTCGGGAGGGACTCGCGTATGGCGTGGCGCATGGCCACTTTCGGGTCGTCGTATATCTTTCTGTTATCCGAAAAGCTGTGGAGCAGGAAGACGGCGTAGTCGAGTGAGCATGCAAGCTGTAGGATGGGGCTGACGGAGAGCGTCACGAATGATATGCCGCCGAGCAGGTAGTTTGTGCCCATGTTGACTAGGATGGCGACTCCGATGACGATCAGGAAGAGCAGCGGCTCGAGCCAAGAGGATGTCGAGAGGCACAGTATGATAAGGATCAGGGGCAGGAGGATCGCGAGCACCTTGAGGACCTCGGCATCTGTCGTCTCCGCGAGCAGGATGGCATCCATCGCCTCGCCGCCGAGGGCTGCTTCCGGGTATTGCGCCTTCACGGACGCCGAAACCTGACGCGCCATACCGTCGTCGATGGTCAGTGTGAACTTCGCGGTTCCGTCTTTGTAGAATCCTTCCACCGTCTCGCTGTCCGCCATCCCCAAAGGTTGCCGAACATCGACCACGTCGTCGAGCCACAGGATCTGGCGGATGCCTCCTATATCCGAAAGCCTCCTCTTCATCTCAAGTGCCTGTGCGATGGATACGTCCTTTGCCTCCAAGGTGGCGTTGGGGATCCCCTGACCAAATTCGTCCAGCATGACGTTCACCGCACGCGTCGAAGGCGCTTGTGGTGGGAGATAGTCTGTCAAGTCGTGGTTGACCTTTACGAAGAGGATGAGGGGGGCGCAGGCGATGGCCGCCACTATGAATAGGACGAGAATTTTGCGCCTGTGGGTGATGATGGTGTCTGCGAATCGCTGCATGTCGTGATGTCTTCCGTTTGCTTTCATGGAGGGGTAGCGGATGTGGCTTTGTGAAAATGCGTGTCTTGCCGTATTGGCACAGCACACGCCCTTGAAATAGCGAGCATGTTGTATTATAGTGGACATGGTGTCGGGAGGCAACCGACAATCTTGCAGCTGCTGTCCGTTTTCCGCCACAGCAAGGCGGGCTGTCGGAGAACTGACAAATAACCTTTCAACTGCCCGCATTTGTAGCAATAAGGGAGCTAGCACGGATGTCAAAGAGTCAACGAACGGATCGGCGCGTCCGCTATACAAAAAAGGCGCTGAAGAACGCCCTTGTCCAGCTTATGAGCAAGCGCCACGTCTCTGCGATCTCCGTAAAGGCGCTCTGCGAACTGGCGGACATTCACCGCAGCACGTTTTACGCGCACTATCGCGACCCGGAAGATCTCTTGCATCAGATCGAGCAGGAGGTGCTGGACACACTGAAGCTGCGGCTTGAGGAGATGTTTTCCGTAGAGGACGATTCTGTGAAGAGCGCCTTCCCTCTTTCCAGGCAGGCGCTGATCGGCATCTTGGAGTATGCAAAGGAAAACGCGAACCTGTGCAAGGTGCTGCTCAGCGAGAACTGCGACTTTGCCTTTCAGAAGAACATCATGGAACTTTCGAATATCGTGGAACTGCCTATAAGCAAGGCCTATTCTCAGCACACGAGGGAGTACATCGGCACCTTTGGCATCTCTGGCAGCATCAGTTTTTTCCAGAAATGGCTGCACGATGGAATGATCGAACCCCCTGAAGAGATCGCGGACATCCTGCTCAAGCTCGTTTATTCTGGCAGCATGAGTTTTGCTCAGGAACGCTGAGCGACCTGCAGTCCTTGCAACCGTACTCGCCGAGCATCTTCTTATAGCGAACATCACCCGTGCTGGCAACCTGCCCATTTAATGTCAGCTTCACAAAATAGGCATCGGTTCCGCTAAAATCAGGGAGCGGCTTCGCCTCACGGGCAACACTCTCGTTAATCGAAAGCCGCTGTCCTAGAGGCGCAGATTATCACCACGGCCAACAGCAGAAACCCGCAGTTACAGAGCAAACCTGTCTACTTGTAGGGAAACAAAAAACCCGCCTGAACTCAGACGGATTGATTGTATCGACTACTTGTCAATAGTATGGTGGAGGGAGAAGGATTTGAACCTTCGTAGGCTTAGCCGACGGATTTACAGTCCGCTCCCTTTGGCCACTCGGGCATCCCTCCACATAACTCCCAAACCCCACACGGGGGGTTGGGCAAGAGGATTAGGACCTGAAAGCTCCGCTGGAGCTTTCAGCCCTGTCGGG
>JAITHG010000041.1 GCA_031280075.1 Eubacteriales Family XIII. Incertae Sedis bacterium
GAACTCGTTCATGCCGCGCCCCGTGTAGGGGTTGCCTGCGCTTTCGATGCGCACGTCGGCGGGCGGGGCTTCGATGTCGAGCAGCATCTCGCTGAAGATCTGGTTGCCGTCCTGCAGGAACTGCCCGAGCGAGTGGAGGTCGCGCGAGAGGCAGACACCCTGCGGGAGCATGCCCTTGCCGTCCTTGCCCTCGCTTTCCCCGAAGAGCTGCAGCAGCCAGCCGATGAGGGTCTCCACCCACGGCTCGAAGCAGCCGATGACCTCGGCCGTCTTGCCTGCCTCGCGGATGGACATGCGCATGCAGGCGAGGCGCAGCGCCTCCTCCGCGAGCGTGCCGGTCTCGGCGGAGGCGGCACCTTCGAGCAGGGCGCGGATGTCCACGCCTGCCACCGCCAAGGGCAGGAGGCCGACCGGGGTCAGTACGGAGAACCGCCCGCCTATGTCCGGCGGGATGGACAGCGCAGTCCAGCCGCGATCCCGTGCCTCTGCACGCAGGGCGCCCTCCTCCGGATCCGTGACCACATAAGTGCGGGCATCCGCCCCGGACACGCCGTACCGCCGCACCAGCAGCTCGCGCAAGGCGCAAAATGCCATGCCCGGCTCGACCGTGCCGCCCGACTTGCTGATCTGGCAGATGCAGACCTCTTCGCCTTCGAGCGCTTCGAGCAGGGCGCTGTGGTAGCTCCCGCTCAGGTTGAACCCCGCGAAATGCACCGCAGGTGCGCCGATTTTCCCGTGCGTGGGGTTTGCCCCTGCTCCGATGAAGTCGAGCGCCGCCCGTGCCCCGAGGTAGGAGCCGCCGATCCCGATGCAGACGAAGGCGCTGCACCGACTCCGGATGTCCGCTGCCACCCGCTCCACGGCGGGCACCAGGGCATCCGCCTCGCGCGAGGCGTAGCCCACCCACCCGGTATAGGGCAGGCTGCGCGCCTCCAGTGTCCTGCGGTGCCCTTCCGCCGCCGTGCGGAACGACTCCGCCGAGGCAGCAAGCGCCGCATCTGTCTCATAATGGATGTTCAGTCTCTCCGTTCCCATGCCTTGTCACACCTCCTTGCTCTTGGAACGTGGGCAGGAAGCTGTGCAGCCATGCGCGGATCGCCTCGTCCGGCATCGACGAGAAGTCTTCCCGCAGAATTGCCTCGATGTCGGTAGGCTCCCCCGTGCCGTGCGCAGCCGTACCGCCTGCCGTGCCCAGATAGATCTTCTCGTGTGCCGTCTTGTTCAGGTTCTCCCCCTCGTAGCTCAGCTCTTCGTGCATCTTCTCGCCGGGGCGCAGACCCGCGATCAGGATCTCGATGTCCTCGTAAGGCTCGTAGCCTGACAGGCGGATAAGGTTCTCCGCCAGATCCAGGATGCGCACGGGCTCACCCATGTCGAGGATGAAGATCTCGCCGCCCGCCGTCATCGCGCCCGCCTGGACGACGAGCTGCACTGCCTCCGGGATGGTCATGAAGTACCGCGTGATCTCCGGGTCGGTGACGGTGACAGGACCGCCCTTCTCGATCTGCTTCCGAAAGATGGGGATGACGCTGCCGTTGCTGCCGAGCACGTTCCCGAAACGGACGACGGCGAAGGCGGTGGCGGAGTCCCGGCTGCGCGCCTGCACGACCATCTCCGCGATGCGCTTTGTCGCCCCCATGATGTTGCTCGGGTTGACCGCCTTGTCCGTCGAGATCATGACGAATTTCTGCGCACCGAACTCGTGGGCGAGGTCGGAGACGTTCTTCGTCCCCAGCACGTTGTTGGCGACTGCCTCGCCGGGGTTGAATTCCATGAGCGGCACGTGCTTGTGCGCGGCGGCATGGAAGACGACCTGCGGGCGCAGGCGCGCAAAGACCTGCCGCAACCTCGCCGCGTCGCGCACGGAAGCGATGACCGGCTCGAAGGCTACATCCGGACGCGTGATGCGCAGCTCGTTCTCCAGTTCGAAGACATTGTTCTCGTAGTTGTCCAGGGCAATGAGGCGGCTGGGTCCGAACTTCGCGATCTGCCTGCACAGCTCCGACCCGATTGAGCCGCCGCCGCCCGTGACCAGGATGACGCGCCCCTCGATGTAGCCGCTGATGCCCGCGAGGTCGAGCTGCACGGGCTCGCGCCCCAGCAAGTCCTCGATGTCCACGTTGCGCAGGGCGCTGACGCTGACCGCGCCGCCGATCAGATCCATCATCGAGGGCAGGATCTGCGTGCGCGCGCGGGTCTTGCCCGTCTCTCCTACGATCTGTTTGATCTGCGCCCGCGTGGCAGAAGGGATGGCGACGATGATCTCGTCGATGTCGTTCGTGGCAGCGAGGGTCTTGATGTCCTCCGTACTCCCCGCAATCTTCACGCCCATGATGGTCTGCCCGCGCTTCGCCGGGCTGTCATCCACCGCGACGACGACTTTCATATTCTGCTGCGGGTTGGCTCGGATCTCGCGGATGATGGCAGAACCCGCTTCGCCCGCACCGACGAGCATGACGCGCCGTTTCTGCGGGAGCCCTGCCCCCTTGCCTGTCCGAAACTGCGCCAGGAAAGCCTTGAAGCCCTGCTTCTGCCGCAGGGAGCGCGCGTACCGATACCCGAAGCGCAGCCCCCCCGCGATGGCGGTGTCGAACAGGAAGGTGAACACGTAGATGCTCCTTGGCATCGCGGGCTGCTGCTGTATCAGGATGAGGAAGGCGATGGCGGCGAGCGCGGACAGGAGGGACGCGCCAACGATCTTCATCAGCTCGTCCGGACCCGCGAAGTCCCAGAGGCTCCGGTACAT
>JAITHG010000078.1 GCA_031280075.1 Eubacteriales Family XIII. Incertae Sedis bacterium
CCCTCCCATTCGAAGCCGAAGTTCACGGGGACAATGTACGGCGCGCCTCCCGTGTTCAACCCCAATCTGCACACATCACATTTTTGCAGGATCTCTGTGAGTGCCTCCTTGCCTTTGATTTCCCTGTCCGCCTTGCGCATGTCCTACTCCTTTCCCTGTCACTTGGTGACAGCGTCGAATATCTGCCTGCAGATCTTCTTTACTTTTGCCCCCGTCAGGTTTGAGAGCACTGTGATCTGCAGGGAAAGTTCTGGGCAGAGCCAGAAGCTTGACCGGAAACCGTCGTCCGTCCCCTCGTGACCATAGAGCGCAAAGCCATTCTGGTTTCGGATGAACCATGTGAGCCCCATGCCCTCGCCATTGTTCGGCACGGTTGCCGTGCGCTGCCACAGGAGGTCGTAGGAGGCCTCGCTGAGCAGGGCGGGGTTGCGCCCCAAGAAGGCATCGCCAAATTTCCGGATATCGGAAAGCGTCGAGCCAAGCGTCGAACTCGGGGCGTGGGCGCGGTTGTAAGGATAGTGCCGGAGCCTCGCGATGTCGCGGTCCTCCTCCTTTTCGTGTGGTTGGGCAAGCCTCTCCTGTGGACGCAGGAAGGTGAGAAAGGTCGAGTCGGACATGCCCAGTATGTCTAGGATATGCATCCGGACATACTCCTCAAAAGGCATGCCGGAGCGCTCGGCGATGACCGCGCCGAGCATTTCGAATCCGATGTTGGAATAGCAGAAGGCAGAGCGTTCGGGCTCTTTCGATTCGTCCGTCTCCACCAGGTAGACCGCCTCACCCGGGCCGTGCAACAGGGGTGTCCTGCACACTTCGTCCGACGACACATAGCGGCGCAACGCCTCCGTATCCGTTTCCGGCCTGTCCCAGGCGTAGTCCGAAACGTCCGGGATGCCCGCCGTATGACTCAGCGCCGCGCGCACTGTGACACGCCGGTAGCGCGCGTCCTCCGGCACAAACCAAGGCAGAAGGGCTGGCAGGTTGTCATCCAGAGAAAGCCTGTCCTGCTCGACGAGCTGCATGATGGCAGTTGCCACGAATAGCTTGGAGACAGAACAGAAATGAAATACATGGTCGGTGCGAAGGGGTGTCTTCTGGATATAGTCCGAATATCCACGCACTTCGAGCGCGTCGATCCCGTTCCCAGACACCCCTACGGCAAGCCCCGGGAGGTCGTTCAGCTCCCAGACCTTGTCGATCATCGCAACGACTGCGTTTTTCTTGTCCTGCCGGTTGTGTTCGTTCATCGAAAGATCCTTGCCTGCCTTGCTGCGTCAATCCCTGACCTTGAGGGGCACGTAGTCGCGCGCGGGCGCGACCGCCTTGTATGCCGGCCGGATGATCTTGCCTGCGTTGACGAGTTCCTCCACGCGGTGTGCACTCCATCCGGAGATGCGCGCAATGGCGAACAGCGTGGTGAACAATTCCGGCGGCAGATCCAGCATGCTGTACACAAAGCCGCTGTAGAAATCGACGTTTGCACTGACGCCCTTGTAGATCTTTCGCTCTTCTGCAATGACCTTCTTCGCAAGACGGGCGACATCGCTGTAGAGCTTGTACTCGTTTTCGCGCCCCTTCTCGACAGAGAGCTTTTCGACGAAGGACTTGAAGATGTTCGCGCGGGGGTCGGAGAGCGAGTAGATGGCGTGCCCCATGCCGTAAATCAGTCCGGCGTTGTCATAGGCCTGCTTGTTCAGCAGCCTGCGCAGATAGTCTTCCACCTGGGATTCGTCTGCCCAGTCGGAGACGTTCTGCTTGAGATCCTCGAACATGCCGACGACCTTGATATTGGCACCGCCGTGTTTGGGACCTTTCAGGGACGAAAGTGCCGCCGCTACGCAGGAGTACGTGTCCGTCCCAGACGAGGTTACGACATGCGTCGTGAAGGTGGAATTGTTGCCTCCGCCGTGCTCTGCGTGCAGCACGAGGGAGAGGTCGAGGATGCTCGCCTCCAGCTTCGAATACTTGCCGTTCTTGCGCAGCATCTGCAGGATGTTCTCCGCAGTGGACAGCTCCGGTTTTGGCGTATGGATGAACAGGTCGTCGCCATGGTGATAATGTCGGTACGCTTGGTATCCGTAGACGGAGAGCATCGGAAACACCGCGATGAGCAGGAGGCATTGGCGCAGCACGTTCGGCAGCGAGATATCATTCGCCTGCGTGTCGTATGCATGCAGGGTCAGCACGCTACGGGCGAGGGTGTTCATCATGTCGCTGCTGGGTGCCTTCATGATGATGTCGCGCACGAAGCTCGTCGGCAGTGAGCGATAGTCCGTCAGCAACCCTTGGAAAGATGCCAGCTCCGCCTGTGTCGGCAGCTTTCCGAACAGAAGCAGGAAGGTCGTCTCCTCGAAGCCCGCCCTGTCCTCACTCAGAAAGCCATCCACGAGGCTGTATATGTCGATGCCCCGATAATAGAGTCGCCCTTCGACGGGGATCCGCTCACCTGCGTCGTTCTTGTCAAAGGCGTTGATCTCGGAAATCTCTGTCAGCCCCGTCAGGACACCATTGCCATCCAGGTCGCGCAGCCCGCGGTTGACGCGGTACTGTAGATAGAGATCCTCTTTGATTTTTCCGGTGCTCTCACATAGGTTTGCGAGACGCTCGATCTCCGGGGTGACTTCGCTGTATTTGCCGTCCAGCGTGTTGAAATCTGTTGCAAGTACCATCTATTGTTTACCTCCCTTTTCAGTAAAGATCGTTGTGGTTGCCACATGTCCAAGGATGCACGACGCGCCCGCCAGCCCACGCCAACCCTGCAATGCGGTACAACATTATATTATATTATGAGGCTTGATTTCAAGTTTTCGGGTGCGCCGGGCGTGCAAGTCAAACGATAGACCAACACTGTGGACGGGCAAAGGAAGCTGACACACTGTCATCCTTCAAGCATGCTGCCTGTCCGCAGATAACGCAGATGCCAGCCGAGTGCTTCCTCCAGCAGATGCGGCGTATGG
>JAITHG010000188.1 GCA_031280075.1 Eubacteriales Family XIII. Incertae Sedis bacterium
TCAGAGGAGGGCGAGGCGTGGGAATTGGACTTTTACGCATTCACAGGGTGGGCAGGATCTGACAGCACCTTTGCAGAGCACTCGGCAGAGTATGCCAAGTCACTCGCCGATTATCAGAAAACGTCCGACGAATTCCGAAGGCAGGCGGAGCTTTCCCGGAAGAAACGCAGCGCGAAAGAAAAGGGCACAAACCTCTTCCTATGCGTAGGAGGCGCTGCATTTGTAGCAGTGTCAGTGCTGATGATCGCGTCGGGAAGAGGCATAGCGATCGGAATCGCCGGACTCCTGTTCGGAGGCATCGGCGTGTTCATGGGCGTTTCGAACCTGAAAGGATAGATGCCGCCGACAATGTGCGCCGAAACCGGGACGGCATACAAAGACGCTCCACATACGGAAGTCGCACTGCCGGCAATGTCATTGTCCAGCGGCAAAGCGCCCAAACCCGCTCCTTCGTTTGACAAACACAAAGTCGAAGTCTAGAATGGAAGCATTCAAGGCACGAAGGAGATGAACCACTTGACAGACGACGGCACCATCACCCTATACCATGGCACGATACACGACTTCACCGCAGTCGATGTGCGCAAAGGCAAACCCTTCAAGGATTTTGGGCAGGGGTTCTATGCGTCGCAGAGCCGCGAGAGTGCAGTCAACATGGCTCTCCGCAACCGCGACATCGAGCTGCGCCGGTTGGCGCGGCGCGGAATCACACGCGAGGTCACGCCTTGGCTCCACACGTTTGTGCTGGAGAGCGCCCGGCTTGGCGCATTGAAGGTGAAGCGCTTCCATGAAGTGGACAAAGAGTGGGTGCGGTTCGTCGTTTCAAACCGCACGAACGAGACCCCGCAGCACGACTATGACATAGTTGTCGGGGCGACGGCAAACGATGTCACGTCGCGAACGGCTCAACTGTACCTAGCCGGGGAGTACGGGGATGTCGGCAGCGATGAGGCGGTTTCATTCTTCCTGCGCCGCATCCAGCCGGAGCGTCTGCCGCGCCAATTCTTCTTCGGGACGCAGCGCGCCGCCGACCTGCTTGTGCGCAAGGGGAGGCATGAGGCACTATGACCGATGAGACGAAAAGCATTGAACTTTGCCAGGACATCCTCGGGACACGGCTTGCGCAGATGATTGCGGAGCGCGACCATGTGACCTACACAGAGGCGATCCGCAGGTTGCTGGCGTCCGACACCTATGGGCTGCTTCTGGAGCCCGGGTCGTACCTGCACCTAGAGAGCGCTGAGTACATCCTGGACATGTATGACGCGGAGCTGCGCGGAGACTGGGAACGCTGGCTGGAGGTATGACATGCTTGACAAAGAGACCTACCTGCAAGTGCAAATTTCAAACCTTTACATCCGTAGGCACGGCATAACGCCGCAGGAGTTTTTGCGCCTTGACACGGAATGCGACATTCTAGGCTTCCTGAAAGACGGCTACGAGCCCTTCCACTTGACCGGCGAGCAAGGCGTGCTGCGCGAGGTGGAGGACTACATCGCACTCGCACCGCAGGAAGAACAAAAAACCAATCTGCACAGCACATGAACCAATAGTTGCTGGCACAACAATGATGGTTTATACTATAAAATGAACTGTGTACTGCTTGGGAATTTTTCAAAGGAGGTTGAGCTTATGGACACAAAAGCGTTGCATGCGAAGCTGAACACGATAGACGCATGGAAGGCCATCAAGGACAAGGGGATGTTCGCAGTGAAGCCAAAGAAAAACCTGGCGCTGTGGCAGGAGATGGAGGAGACGGACGTGCTCCCCCTCTACGACATCCGCCGCGATCAGCACGAGTCGAGCCGCTATGCGATTTTCGCCTTTTCTACAAAGGGAGAGCTTTCGCAGGAGCAACTGCTTGCGCTTTCCGAGTCTGCGAGCCAGACTCCGCTCAACGCCATCCGCTTTGACGCAATGGGCTATGCCGGTCTTGGGCCCATCCGCACCTTCGGACACACGCTCGACGAAAACGACGGGGAGCACGACCAGATTTCGCTTGCCCTTACGGATGAGGCGAACGGGCTGTTCATCTTTGTCTGTGCCGACAGGGACGAAGCAGCACTGGACGCGCCTTATGTGGCATACGGTCGTAAGGGCCGTTCCGTCTATGTCTACCCACTGACAAAGGGCAAGCTGCAAAGCCTGTGATGGAAGCATACGACACTGGGTTCGGTGCGCTTGTCAGCCTTGTGCGCGCGGTGCCTCCGCACCGCGTGCGCAACACGCTGATTGCGGTCGTCTGGTCAGTCGTCGGCATCCTGACATTCGTTTTCAGGGATGCCATCATGGCGAACGTGTCCGTCGTGGATTCTGCGGGCGAACTCTACTTCTACATCGTGCCCGGCATCTTTGTCGTGTATGGGAGAGGGCTTCTCATCTACACGTTCACCCGGCATATCGCGGTTTTTGGAATATACCGCAGCGGCATCGTGGTCAAGGCAGCGAAAAAGGAGCAGCGCATCGCACTGCGGGATGTCTATTATTACGTCATGAACAGCCAGGGCTTGTTGATCCGCGACAAGAACGGCGAATCCCTCGGCGAAATCCGATACGAAGTCTTCGGCGACCGCGTGTACATCGCCTACGTGTTCCTCAAAGAGAACGTGCAGCCCGACCGCTGACCCGTCCATTCTGCCCCATGGGGGTAATATTGCTCCGCTGTAACCAGTTTTGCGGAAACTTCCCGCAGCCCCTTGCGCTGCGCCCCAAACTGTATTATAGTATACAGGCGCGTTTTTCCGCGCAACATCTAAATAATGCGGGCCATGTGCCCACATGCTCTCTGCTGCGGAAGGATCCGCAGCCATTCAGGTCCGAAGGGAGGTGACACAATGAATCGTTATGAGATCATGTACATCATCGCGGCTGCGCTCGACGAAGAGCGTAGGGAGTCCGTCATGGAGACCGTTGAGAAAATCATCGGGGACGGCGGCGAGGTTGTCAAGACGAACGCAATCGGGCTTCGCAAACTGGCTTATCCGATCCAGAAGAAGAACGAGGGTTACTACGTGCTCGTCGAGTTCAACGCGCCGACGGAGCTTCCAAAAGAGCTCGACCGCAGGCTCAGGATTTCCGACGACGTAATCCGTCATATGATTATCTGCAAAGATGACGACAAGGACATCGCGTAGGCGGGAAGGAGACCAAGGATGAACCTCGTTGTATTGGTAGGAAACCTGACGCGGGATCCGGAAGTCCGCTATTCCGCAAACGGCAATCCTGTCGCACACATCAACATCGCGGTCAACCGCTCGTTCACACGGGAGGGAGGACCCGACGCCGATTTTTTCCGCGTCACCGTGTTCGGCAAGCAGGCCGAGCTGGTCGAGCGCTACCTGAGCAAGGGGCGCAAGGTCGGCATCGAAGGCAGGATCGAAAACAGCAACTACGAAAAGGAAGGCAAGACGGTCTATCAGGACTCCATCATCGCCAACCGCATTGAGTTCCTGAGCCCCAAGGGCGAGGGCGGCGGCCGGCAGAATGATGGCGGCTGGTCTCCGCAGGAAAGCGGCGGGCTCTTCGACGACGCTCCCTTCGGCGGGCAGCAGGCGCAGCAAGCACCGGCATCGTCAGCGCCGACGGGCGGGAGTGCGCCACCGACCGGATTCTCCGACCTGGACAACGAAGACGACCTGCCTTTCTAATTTGACCGCATGGAAATCATCTGACAAAGGAGACGTAATAGAATGGAACGACAGAGGAGAGGCCCCGGAGGCCCCCGAAAAAAGAAGGTATGCCAGTTCTGCGCTGACAAAAGCCAGAAGATAGACTACAAGGATGTCGAGACACTGCAAAAGTACACGACGGACAGGGGCAAAATCCTGCCCAAGCGCGTCACCGGGACGTGCGCCATTCACCAGCGCGAAATCGCGCGCGCGATCAAGCGCGCCCGCATCGTCGCGCTCATGCCCTACGTGAGGGACTGACGCAGGCAGGCAGACAAAGGAGAACAGTAATATGCAAGTCATTCTTATGGAAGACCTTGCCGGCAAGGGCGCGGCGGGCGACGTGATCAAAGTCGCCAACGGCTACGCGCGCAACTATCTGCTCCCGCGGGGCATCGCCATCACCGCGACCGAGAGCAATCTCAAGACGCTGGAGCACCGGCGCACAAAACTCGCCGAGCGCAAGGAACAGGACAAGGCAGCGGCAGAAGAGATCGCCGCGAAGATCGACAGCACGAGCATCACGCTCGAAGGCAAGTCGGGCAAGGGCGGCAGGCTCTTCGGCTCGATCACGACGCAGGACATCGTAAACGAGATCAACAAGGTGCACGGCATCTACATCGACAAGCGGAAGGTGCAGCTTGAAGCCGCCATCAAGCAAGTCGGTGTGCACCCTGTCACCGTCCGCCTCCATGCCGAAGTGATCCCCACAGTCCGCGTGCTCGTAGGTACGCCGGAGGAGATCGCCGCCGCAGAGGAAGCCGCGCGTGTCGCTGCGGAGAAAGCGGCCGCACGGGCAGCAGCGGAGGCTGAAGCCAAGGCGCGTGCCGAAGCGGAGGCTGCGGCTGCAGCGGCTGCGGCGGATGCGGCTTCGGACAGGGACGACGAATACGGCTATGACAGCTATGACCGTCAGGATCGCTACGACCGTTACGACGAAGACGGCGACGGCAGCTATGCGGATGCGGATGCTGGCAGATACGACGACGGCGGCTACGCGGATGCGGCGGGATCACCCGCTGCCGATGCAGCAGACGAGGCAGTCGCGGCAGACGATGCGGCTGACGATGAGTCCTACGACGCTGCCGCACCCTACGAAAAATACGACGAGGAATAGGCAGGACGGACAGAACAGATAACGGAGGTCAGCCATGGAAGGGCGCATCCCTCCGCACAGCGATGACGCAGAACGATCGGTGGTCGGCGCCGCCCTGCAGAGCGAGAAGGCGCTGAACGCCGTCGTCGAAATCCTGCGCAAAGATGATTTTTACCGTGAGTACCACGGGGTCATCTTCGAGACGCTGAAGGAGATGGACGAAGCGGGCACGCATGTGGACGTACTGACGCTTGCGGAAGCCATCAAAAAGAAAAAGCTGCTCAGCCAGGTAGGCGGCGACGCCTACCTGGGGAACCTGTCCGGCGCCGCCCCTTCCCCGGCGGGCGCGGCACAGTACGCGCGCATCGTCAAGGAAAAAGCGATCCTCCGGAGGCTCATCCAGAGCGCACAGCTCATCGAAGCCGAAGGCTACGATGACAAAGAACCGGCGCAGGCCATCCTTGAGCGTGCGGAGGACAGCATCTTCCAGATCTCACAGGGAACGCAGCAGCGGGATTATTCCCCCCTCAGGGATGTCGTCGCGGAAAACGTGACGCAGATGACGGAGCACCACAAGTCGGGCAGGAAACTGCTCGGGTTGTCTACGGGCTTCTCCGATTTGGACAAGATCACCTCTGGATTGCAGAAGCAGGATCTCATCATCCTCGCCGCCCGCCCCTCGCAGGGAAAAACGGCTCTCGCGCTCAACATCGCACTCAATGCGGCTACGAAGGAGAATGCGCACATTCTCTTTTTCAGCTTGGAGATGGGCGAACTGCCGCTCGGGCAGCGCATGCTCTCCATTGTTGCAGGTGTTGATCTAGCGAAGATCCGTGACGGCAGCCTCTTCAACAGCACGTCGGACACGAAGAAGTTCAACGAAGCGGTCGAAAAGCTGGGGGCGATGCACATTTTTATTGACGAAACCTCCGGCATCTCCGTCAGCGAGATGAAGAGCAAGTGCAAGCGACTCATTGTGAGCGAAGGGCGGCTCGACCTCGTCATCATCGACTACCTGCAGCTCATGGAGATGGCGGGGAAGTCGGAAAACCGGACGCTGGAGATCGCCGCGATCTCACGCTCCTTGAAACAGATGGCGAAGGAGGTTGACTGTCCCGTCATTGTTCTCTCCCAGCTCTCGCGCGACAGCGAAAAGCGCCCCGGCAAGCCTGTCCTGTCCGACCTGCGCGATTCAGGCGCGATCGAGCAAGACGGCGACCTCATCATGTTCATCCACAACAAGTCGGAGAAGGAAGTCAAGGCGGAGGAGATGAATCCGGACATTGAAATCCCCTACAACCGCGACACCATGCGCCAAGTGCTCGTCCTCAAACACAGGAACGGCGAGACAGGCGATGTCACGCTGTCCTGGCTCGGGCGCTACACGAAGTTCGCCAACCTGTCCCGCGATCAGGGAAGAAGTTCGTACGGGGATCTTCCGGAGGAAGCGGAGGGATTTGACGAACCGCTACCGTTCTGAAATAATACCAAAAGGAGTGTTTCAATTATGGCTATGGAAAGATACAGGACGGTCGCCGTCGTCGGCTCACAGTGGGGCGACGAAGGCAAGGGCAAGATCATCGACTTCCTCGCGTCAAAGGCGGACTACGTGGTGCGCGCGCAGGGAGGCAGCAATGCGGGGCACACCGTCGTCATCGAAGGGAAGACCTATGCCGTCCACCTCATCCCTTCCGGGGTGCTCAACAAGGATGCGGTCAACATCATCGGCAACGGCGTGGTCTTCGACCCTGCCGTGTTCTTCGAGGAGCTCGCGACGCTGGAGGAGGACGGCGTGGACACCTCGAAGATCTTCGTCAGCGACCGCGCGCACATCGTCTTCCCCTGGCACAAGACCTTCGACGGGGCGGCTGAGCAGATGCGTGGGGACGCGCGCATCGGCACAACCATCCGTGGCATCGGTCCCGCCTACACGGACAAGACCGAACGCTCCGGGCTACGGGTCTGCGACATGCAGGACATCTCCTCCTTCCGCGAAAAGCTGTCCCGCCTCATAGACGAAAAGAACGATTTGCTGGAAAAGCTCTACGGAGCTCCTGCACCGGAGGACACCCCACAGCCCTTCTTCGACCGGGATGCCATCCTCGAGTTCTTCACGGACTGTGCGGAGCGCCTCGCGCCCCGCATCCGGGATACTGGCGTTTTGCTCTACGATGCCATCGAGGCGGGCAAGACCGTCCTCTTCGAGGGCGCGCAGGGCACGATGCTCGACATCGACCTGGGCACTTACCCCTACGTCACGTCCTCCCACCCCGTCTCCGGCGGCTTCACGACAGGGGCGGGCATCGGGCCGCACATGATCGGTGAGATCATCGGCATCACGAAGGCGTACACGACACGGGTCGGCGAAGGTCCCATCGTCACGGAGCTTCTAAACGAAACGGGCGACCGCATCCGCGAGAACGGGCACGAGTACGGGACAACGACGGGGCGCCCGCGGCGCTGCGGCTGGTTTGATGCCGTGGTCGTACGGCACGCCGTGCGCGTCAACGGAATGACCGGGCTGTCCCTCATGCTGCTCGACGTCCTGGATGACTTCGACGAGATAAAGCTCTGCACGGCATACGAGACGGAGGGCGGCGGCACCCTGGAGCACTTCCCGGCGCGGCTCGACATCCTCGCCGCGTGCAGACCGCGCTACCGCACCCTGCCCGGCTGGAAGAAGCCGCTGACGGAGGCGCGCACCTGGGACGACCTGCCGGACGAGGCGAAAGCCTATATCGCTGCCATCGAGGAGCACTGCGGCGCACCGGTGCGCATCGTCTCCGTGGGACCCGGGCGCGAGCAGACGATCCTGCGCAGCCCCATCCTCTAGACTACGGAGCCAAAGGTCGATGCAGTTCACGAAGGCGCAGGCGCACAATTATTATATGGACGACACGGCGATCCCGAACATCTTCATCGCCGAGTTCCTTCCGAGCGCACCCGGCGACTACGTGAAGGTCTATCTCTACGCCTACATGCAAACGTGCGCGGGCATCTTTCTCTCGAACAGCAGCATCGCGCAGGCTCTGGGACTCTCCCCTGAGGACGTACTGAAGGCATGGACGTGGTTCGAGGAGCACCACGTCATCCGCAAACGCAACACCGACCCGAACGACCCGCTGCGCTACGACGTGGAGTTCACCGACCTCAAAGGGCGGACTTTCGGTGATGCCGAACCCGCAGGCAGGCGCAGGGCATCCTCCCTCGACAACGCCCGCGTGCGCGCCATGTTCGAGCAGATTGAGCAGGTCATGGGGCGTATGATCCCACCGACCGACGTGCAGAAGATCCAGCGCATCCTCGACGACGGCGCGTCCCCGGAGCTCTTCGCCTACGCCTATACCTACTGCGCGGAGCGCGGGAAGCGTCTCTCCGCCGCGTATGCAGGCGGGGTGGTTCGGCGCTGGATGGAGGCAGGCATCGAGACACCGGAGCAGGCGAAGGCGCGCGTCTACGAGGAGGATCAGCGCTACGCGGACTACCGCAGTGTCCTGAAGGCGCTCGGGCACAGGACGGAGCTCGTAACGGACGGCGAGAAAAAGATCATCGACGCCTGGATCGACCAGTACGGCTACACCATAGACCAGCTCCTTGAACTTGCAGAACGAGCGGCGACAAAGCGCAACAAGTTCGACTACGTCAAGGCGATCATCGAAAACGAGTACGCCCGCGCCCACGAGGGCAGCCAGCCGACGGACGGCCAGGGTTCGCCCTCTG
>JAITHG010000283.1 GCA_031280075.1 Eubacteriales Family XIII. Incertae Sedis bacterium
CGTGACGTTGATCACGCCGTCTTCCATCTTGACTGTTATCCTCTCAGCGATCTTTGTGGAAAGCTCGCCTTTGGGACCCTTCACCTTCACGGTGTTGTCCGGCGCTATCGTCACCTCTACGCCGGCAGGAACCGTGACAGGCTGTCTACCTATTCTCGACATTTCTACCTCCCTACCAAACGTAGCAGATGACTTCGCCGCCGATGCCGAGTCGGCGCGCTTCCTTGTCACTGATGACGCCTTTCGACGTGGAGATGATCGCGATGCCCAGCCCACCGAGCACGCGCGGGACATCTTCCGCCTTTGCGTACACCTTGAGCCCGGGCTTGCTGATCTTCTTCAGCCCGCTGATGACCTTCTCCTTGCCTGCGCCATACTTCATTTTGATGCGGATCGTTCCCTGCACGCTGTCCTCTGTTACCAAGTCGTAGTCGACGATGTAACCTTCATCCTTGAGGATGCCTGCGATGGATTTTTTCATTTTGGAAGCGGGCACTTCTACCGTGTCATGTCCGACCGTGTTTGCGTTCCGGATCCTTGTGAGCATATCCGCAATGGGATCTGTCATTGTCATTGCCTTTGCCCCCTTTCCTACCAGCTTGCCTTTTTCACGCCTGGGATTTCACCCTTGTACGCGAGTTCGCGGAAACAGATGCGGCAGATGCCGTATTTCTTCAGGACGGAATGCGGCCTGCCGCAGATCCTGCAACGGGTGTATGCCCGCGTCTTGTACTTGGGCTTGCGCTGCTGCTTGATTTTTAAGGACGTTTTTGCCATTGTGCCGTATCCTCCTTATTTCTCGAACGGCATGCCGAGCAGCCGCAGGAGCTCCTGCGCTTCCTCGTCCGTCTTTGCCGTCGTCGTAAAGATGATGTTCATTCCCTTGATCTTGTCCACGCGGTCGTAGACGATCTCCGGGAAGATCGACTGCTCCTTCAACCCGACGGAGTAGTTGCCGCGTCCGTCAAAGCTGTTCTTCGATACGCCCTTGAAATCGCGCACGCGCGGCAGGACGATGTTGAAGAACTTGTCGGCAAACACGTACATGTTCTCACCGCGCAACGTGACCTTCGCACCGACGGGCATGCCGGCACGGACCTTGAAGTTTGCGATGGACTTGCGCGCCTTCGTGACGACGGGGCGCTGGCCGGTGATGAGCGAAAGCTCCTCGACGGCGGTCTCCATCATCTTGGGGTTGTCCTTTGCCTCTCCGAGACCCATGTTGATGGTGATCTTCTCGAGCTTCGGCACTTCCATGACGTTTGCGTATTTGAACTTCTCCATGAGGGAGCTGAACGCTTCGTCTTTGTAGGTATCTTTCAGTCTTGCCATAGGTTCACCCTCCCTTCTCAATCGATCACGCTGCCGGTTCTCTTGGAGTACCGGACTTTGCGCCCATCTTCAAACTTGTAGCCGATGCGGGTCGGCACCTTCTCCTTCGTGTCGTAGTACATGACATTCGAGATGTGGATCGGACCCTCTTGGTGCTTGATCTCTGCGCGCGCCGTCCTCGTCTGCTTCTGATGCTTCGTCTGCATGTTGACGCCTTCGACGATCAGCGTGTCTTTCTTGGGATAGGACTTCAGCACCTTGCCGGTCTTCCCCTTGTCCTTGCCCGTGATGACCATCACGGAGTCGCCTTTCTTTATCTTCATCTGCTCACAGCCTCCTAAAGCACTTCCGGCGCCAGCGAAACGATCTTCATGAAGTTCTTTTCGCGCAGCTCCCTCGCCACAGGTCCGAAGATGCGCGTGCCCTGGGGCGTCTTGTCATCCTTGATGATGACTGCCGCATTCTGATCGAACTTGACGTAGCTGCCGTCGCTGCGGCGTGCGCCCGTCCGCGTGCGGACGATGACGGCGCGGATGACGTCGCCCTTCTTGACGACACCGCCAGGCGTGGCATCCTTCACGGTGGCAACGACGATATCGCCGATGTTCGCGTATTTTCGGCTGGTGCCGCCGAGGATGCGGATGACGAGGATTTCCTTCGCACCGCTGTTGTCGGCGACCCTTAGCCTTGTTTCTGTCTGAATCATCTAAGCCGCCTCCTACTTCACTTTCTCGACGATGTTCACAAGCCGCCACCGCTTGTCCCTGGACAGCGGGCGCGTCTCCATGATCCGGACCTTGTCGCCAATCTGGCACTGGTTCTCCTCGTCATGCGCCTTGAACTTCTTCGTGCGCTTCACGGCCTTTCCGTAGAGGGAATGCCTGACAAAATCTTCGACGGCAACGGTGATTGTCTTGTCCATCTTGTCACTGACGACAACGCCGACACGTGTCTTTCTGTTGTTTCTTTCAGCCTGCGTGCTCATTTCGCATCCTCCTTTCTACTACGCCGTGGGCTGCTGTGCAGCCAGCTCTTTTTCTCTGATAATGGTTTTCACCCTGGCGATGTCGCGCCTTACGTCCCGCATCTTGATCGGGTTTTCAAGCTGCCCTGTGACGTGCTGAAAGCGGAGGTTGAACAGTTCGTTCTTCATCTTCTTCAGTTCGGCCTGCAGTTCGACGTCGCTCATTTCTCTGACCTTGTCCAAGTTCATTACGCTTCACCGCCTTTGATAATCTCCTCGCCCTTGATGGCGAATCTCGTCTTGATCGGGAGCTTGTGCGCTGCAAGCCGCATGGCTTCCCGCGCCGCCTCCAGGGACACGCCGTCAATCTCGAACATGACCCTGCCCGGCTTCACGACTGCCACCCAAAACTCGGGGGCACCCTTTCCGGAGCCCATACGGACTTCGGCGGGCTTCTTCGTCACGGGCTTGTGCGGGAAGATCTTGATGTAGACCTTGCCGCCCCTGCGGATGGAGCGTGTCATCGCGATACGCGCCGATTCGATCTGGTTGGACTTGATCCACCCGGGTTCGGTCGCGATCAGTCCGTAGCTTCCGTATGTGATGTGGTTGCCTTTCGTCGCAACGCCCTTCATGCGTCCCCTGTGGACCCTGCGGCGTTTTACCCTTTTCGGCATCAGCATTATTCTTCACCCCCTGTCGTGGGAACGTCGTTCGTGGCGTTCGCCTCCTCTGCCCCGGCGGACGCCGCTGCAGCTTCGCTTTCTGCTGCTGCT
This sequence comes from Eubacteriales Family XIII. Incertae Sedis bacterium, assembly GCA_031280075.1. The sequence goes on from JAITHG010000283.1 coordinate 3,073, forward strand.
TTTGCTTCCGCGGCCTTCCTGGCCTCCTCTGCCGGGTCGTACTTCGGCTTCACGCGCTTCCTCGGGTTGACGGCGCGAGCGGGTGCCGGTCCGTCATCCCTGCGTCCCCTGCCACCGTCGCGGCGATCACGGCGCGGCCGATCTCCATCGCGTCCGTCCCTGCGACCGCCCCTGCGACCGTCGCGGCGATCGTTGCGCTCCTCGGGGACTGCGCTGAGCAGACCCTTCTCGAGGCGCTCGCCGTGATTGATCCAGACCTTGACACCGATCTTGCCGTAGGTGGTGTCCGCTTCGGAAAAGCCGTAATCGATGAGGGCGCGGAGCGTGTGCAGCGGCACGTTGCCTTCACTGTACTTCTCGCTGCGCGCGATCTCGGCACCGCCGAGACGACCGGACACGAGCACCTTGATGCCCTTTGCGCCCGCTTTCATCGTACGCCCGATGGCCTGCTTCATCGCCCTCCGGAAGGAGATGCGCTTCTCGAGCGCCTGTGCGATGCTCTCCGCCGTAAGCTGGGCATCGAGTTCGGAGCGCCTGATCTCCACAATGCTGACGTGGACGGTCTTCTTCGTCTTCTTCTCAAGGGCGGCCTTCAGCTCGTTGATGCCCTCGCCGGAGCGCCCGATGATGATGCCGGGCTTGTCCGTGAGCACCGTGACCTTGACGTGACCTGCTGCCGCGCGCTCGATGACGGTCTTTGAGATGCCCGCGACGTAGAGTTTTTTCTTGATGAACGCGCGGATCTCGTTGTCTTCAATCAGGTAATCCGAGAAGCTCTTCTTGTCCGCATACCATTTGGAATCCCAGTCGTTGATGATCCCGACGCGAAGCCCGTGCGGGCTGACTTTCTGACCCATATGCCTACTCCTTCTCCTTCAGCGTCACGCCGATGTGGCTGCTTCTCTTCAGTATCATCGCCGCCCGACCTCTGTCCGCAGCGCGCCAGCGCTTCATCGTGGGACCCTGGTTGGCGTAGATCTCCGCAACGTAAAGGTCATCGGGGTTGAGGTTGTGGTTGTTCTCCGCGTTGGCCGCAGCCGACTGGATGACCTTCTCGACGATTTCAGCACCCTTGCCGGGCGTGAACTTAAGGATGGTAAGCGCCTCGCGCAAGTCCTTGCCGCGCACGAGACTCGTGACGGGTTTGAGCTTGATCGGAGACATCCTGACATATTTCGCAACTGCTCTTGCTTCTGCCATTTTAGTTCGTCATCTCCTTTCCTACTCGCTCGCCGCAGGCGTATTCGCTGCGGGAGCGGGCGCTGGTGCGGAGGCAGCCGTAGCTGATGCCGCAGTAGCGCTGAGCGAAACGTTGGCGAGGTTGGCACCGGCCGAAGGGCTCTTGCGCACCCTCGTGCTCTTGTCGTTTCCGTGCCCGCGGTAGGTGCGCGTGGGCGCGAACTCGCCGAGCCTGTGCCCGACCATGTCCTCCGTGATGTACACGGGCACGTGCCGCCTGCCGTCGTGGACAGCGATCGTATGCCCAACCATCTGTGGGAAGATGGTGGACGGACGCGACCATGTGCGGAGCACGCGCTTTTCGTTCGCGGCATTCAGTGCTTCGATGGCCGCGAGGAGCTTCTTCTCTACGAAGGGACCCTTTTTCAGTGACCTGCTCATTTATTCCTTCCTCCTGCCTATCTCTCGCCGCGCTTCTTGACGATGTACTTGTCGGAATGCTTGCCCTTCTTGCGGGTCTTGTATCCCAGCGTGGGCTTGCCCCAAGGGGTGACGGGACCGGTTCTGCCGATGCCCGCCTTGCCCTCACCGCCACCGTGCGGATGGTCGTTCGGGTTCATGACCGAACCGCGCACCGTGGGGCGAATACCCATGTGGCGCTTGCGCCCGGCTTTGCCGATCTTGATCTGCTCATGCTCGAGATTGCCGACTTCGCCGATGGTGGCACGGCAGTTGATGTGGATCTTGCGCACTTCGCCGCTGGGCAGGCGTACCTGCGCAAAACGCTCCTCTTTCGCCATGAGCTGGGCGCTCCCGCCCGCTGAGCGGACGAGCTGCGCCCCCTTGCCTGCCTTGAGCTCGATGTTGTGGATGATCGTGCCCACGGGGATGTTGGCGAGGGGCAGGGCGTTGCCGACCTGGATGTCGGATGCAGGCCCTGAGACCACGGTATCGCCGACCTTGAGCTTGTTCGGCGCGATGATGTAGCGCTTCTCCCCATCGCGATAGAAGATGAGGGCGATGTTCGCGCTGCGGTTTGGGTCGTACTCGATGGTGGCGACGC
>JAITHG010000302.1 GCA_031280075.1 Eubacteriales Family XIII. Incertae Sedis bacterium
TGAGGTCGCCGACGAAGTACGTCCCGCTGTCGAACTGATCTCCCACGAGCTCCATGCCTTTCTGGCAGGCATCCACGACGGTCTGCGCTTCCTCGGCACTCGCGCCGGATCCCACAAACTCGGCGATCAGCCCCTCAACCGCAGTCCCGTCCAGGTCGCCGAGCGCCTGCTTCAATACTGCTGTGTCAATCATGGTGTTCTCCTTTCATTCTTGGAAGCACTCAATGTGCATGGTCGCGGACGTACTCCAGGACAGCCTGCAGCTTGCCGACATCGATGCTCTCAATGTCCATGACACTGCGGTTGAACGTGAAGTAGAAGTGGTCGCTCTTCATGCAGACGTCGAGGATGCGCTTGACCGCGTCGATGCACTCCTCCTTGCTCTTGGCGAGCGTGATGGTCGGGTCGAAGAAGCCGCCGAAGACGTGATCCTTGCCGAAGGTGGCGGTGTACTGCTCCATGTCCCCGTCCTCGATCCAGGCTGCCGTCGACTTGGGCAGGCGCTCGAGGAAGCCTAGGTAGCGCGTCCAGTCGTTCTCGGCGAAGACCGTCGCTCCGATGTTGTGCGCGTCCAGCTCGACGACGAGCTTTTCGAACGTGGGCCACCACAGGGTCTCGAACTGCTTCGGGTTCATGTAGGGGGCGAGGTGCAGCGGGATGAAGCCCTGCATGCCCGGGTAGGGGTGCCGCGGCACGGCGAGCTTCACCATGAGCGGGAGCACAGCCTCGCAGGCAGCGGCGAGCTTTTCGGGCACCTTGCGGCAGTCCATGAGGATGGCGGTGAAGCCGCGCAGCTGGTCTGCCAGGAAGTCGAAGGGCGCCTCCGTCATCGCGCATGTCACCGTACCCGCGCTGTAGCCGTACTTCGCCCCGATCTGCCCGAGGGTCGCGAAGTAGGTCGTCGTCTGCTTGACGTACTCCTGGTACGCCTTCGCGAAGACGATGCTGCGGTTCACGGGGTCGGTGTCGAGCGCCGAGCAGACGCGCGGCAGGAACCGCTCCATGATGACATCGTAGGGATTGGCGATGAGGTCGTCATAATCCTCCTCGTGCATGGTCTCGATCTCCGGGTGCTGCACAGCACCGTTCGAGGCGAGGATGAAGTTCTTCGCGCCGAGGAACTGATAGACCGGGGGATAGCGCAGGTTGATGGACGGCATGGCATCCGAGTAGAATACCTCGCACACCTTCTCGTGCGCCTTCGCCGCGAGGTCCAGGTCGTAGTGCGCCTCCAGCAGGCTGATGCCGGCGAGCCCGCAGCCCGCCTCCAGCGTGAACGAGGCATAGACCGGAACGCGTTTGGGCCTCTTGCCCGCGAACAGGTCTGCGCGGATTTCGTTGCGCTCCGCAAGCAGCGCTTCAACATTACTCAAGTGTCCACCTTCCTTTCTTAGATCCCGAGATATGCCTGCTTGACGTAATCGTCATTCAGCAGCCCGTGCGCTTCCCCTTCGAGCACGATCCTGCCGTTTTCCAGTACGTAGGCATAATCCGCGATTTCGAGCGTCTGGTGCACATTCTGCTCAACGAGCAGGACGGTGATGCCCTCATCGCGAAGCTGCCTGACGATCCGAAACACCTCCTGGGCCATGAGTGGGGACAGCCCGTAGGAAAGTTCATCAAAGAAGATGAGCTTCGGGTCTGCCATCAGGCAGCGCCCCATGGCGAGCATCTGCCGCTCGCCGCCGCTCATCGTGCGCGCGAGCTGCCCGTGCCGTTCCTCCAGGATGGGGAACATCGCGTAGACACGCTTCAGCGCCTCCGTCCGCCTGCCCCAGAGCGCCTTCGTATAGGCACCCATCTCGAGGTTTTCGCGGATGGTCATGTCAGGGAACAGCCTGCCGCCCTCCGGGAGGTAGGCGATGCCCCGCTCGATGATCTGGTCGCTCGCCAGCGTGTCGATGCGTTCGCTGAGGAAGCGCACCTCGCCGGCCGTCGGTCTGTGCAGCCCTGCCATCGCGTTGAGCAGGGTCGATTTTCCCGCGCCGTTCGCGCCGAGCAGGGCGACGATCTGCGCTTTGTCGATGGAGAGGGAGACATCCCAGAGCACCTGCACGCGCCCGTAGCAGGCACAGATGCCCGCCGCTTCGAAAATCTTTTCCATAGTCATGTCTCCCCCAGGTAGATCTCGATGACCTGCCTGTTCACGGAAATCTCCTGCGGCGTCCCCTCCGCGATCAGCGCCCCGTGATGCAGGACGAGGATGCGGTCGCAGATGCTCATGATCGCTTTCATCACGTGCTCGATCAGGAGCACGGTCACGCCGGAGTCGCGAACCCGTCGCACGAGAGCCATCGCTTCTTCCACTTCGGTGGGATTCAGCCCCGCCATCATCTCGTCGAGCAGGATGGCATCCGGCTTTGTCGCCAGGGCGCGTGCCACCTCGAGCTGCTTCTGGATGGCAAGCGGCAGATCCGGCACAGCCATATCGGCATACCGTTCCAGCCCGACGAATCCGATCATCTCGTCTGTCAAGGCATCCGCCTGCGCGTAGGTCAGCCTGTGCGTGCCCGTCCCTGTGCCCGCACCGAAGAGCGCGCCCATGCGCACATTGTCCCGCAGGGACATGTCAGGGAAGTTGCGCGCCGCCTGAAAAGTCCGCGCCAGCCCAAGTCGGCAGATGCGGTCGGGGCGCAGCCCGCTGATCTTCGTCCCGCCCATGTGGATGTTCCCCCCGTCGATGGGGAGGAAGCCGGAGACGAGGTTGAACAGCGTCGTCTTGCCCGCGCCGTTGGGACCGATCAGCCCCAGGATCTCGCCGGGGCGCAGTTCGAAGTCCACGCCGTCCACGGCGGTCATGCCGCCGAAGCGCTTGACAAGCCCGCTGCCCTTGATGAGCGTGTCGTTCATTCGTCCATCCCCCCTTCCGGTGTTTGCGCCTGCGCCAAAAGCCTGCGCCTGTTCCTGTCCTGCAGGGCTTCTATGCCGCCTGCCAAGCCCTTCGGCATGAAGGCGATGACGACGATCAGGATGATGCCGAAGATGATCATGTAATATTCCGGGTAGCCCTGCCTAAGCCATATTTCAAGCCATGTGAAAAGGACGGCACCGGTGATCGTGCCCCACATGCTGTGCATGCCACCGAAGATCGCCATGAGCACGGGCATGAAGCTCATGAGCATGTTGAAGGCACTCCCTGAGTCGATGTAGCCGATGCGCGTCGCCATGGCGGCGCCGACCGCCCCGACGGGCGCGGCGCTGACCGCAAAGGCCAGGATCTTCACGCGCGTCGTGTCCACGCCGATGTGGGCGGCACTGTCCTCATTCTGCCCGATGCAGTCGAGGGCAAGCCCAAAGCGTGACTTCTTGAGCAGGATGAAGGTGAAGATGAGCACGACGAGCACAGCCAGGATGCAGAAGTACACATAGTCGAACGGGTAGGGGATGACCATGCGCCCACGCGTGCCGAAAAACTTGATCTCGATCCACAGCACCAGGTTTTGGAGCAGCAGCGTCAGCCCGAAGGTGAAGATCGTGAAGTAGATGCCGCGCAGCCGGAGTGTGACCGCGCCGATGAGCGCCGCAAACACGAAGCTCGCGCAGGCTGCCAGCACCATGACGACAGGCAGGGGCAGGGCGCTCCCAAGGTGGGCCTGCATGTAGCAGCCTACACCGTAGAATGCGGCCGTCGCAAGCGAGATGTAGCCCGCCTTGCCGCTGAAGATCGTCCATGAGAGCGACATGATGATGTACATCAAGAACGTGGCCAGCTCGATGATCCTGTACTCCGAAAGGGCAGAGGGGAAGACGGCGAGCAGGGCGCATAGGGCAAGGATGGCAAAGAGCTGTATTTTGCCCGCGCGCCCAGCCCAGAATGCATCTTTGACAAAAAGCATGTCCGGTCACCTCCCGAGAAGGCCCTTGGGGCGCACGACGAGCAGCACGAGGATGATGAGGTAGAACACGACGAGCATGAGGCTCGGGTCGAAGCTGTTGACAGCCGTCCCGACGAATCCGAGGATGAACCC
>JAITHG010000180.1 GCA_031280075.1 Eubacteriales Family XIII. Incertae Sedis bacterium
CGCTATGACTTCCGCGCAGCGGACGGGCACAAGCCTTACCAAGAGTTCACATCCTTGGGGCTGCTCGGCACGACGCGCTATTATTACCCCAACTTAGTCCCCTCCTGGAACGCCCAGAAGCGCGCACCGGGCTTCGCGGCAGACGTAGACGCCGAACCCGTCACCACCATCATCGCCGCAGAGCAAAGCTGGGAGCGCTACGGCGAAACGCCGCGCTGGGACGACATGGACTCCGAGTGGGGCTACCAGCTCTGCTTTGGCATGGCAAGCGTAAACGACCCCCTGGGCGCACACGACTCCGTGCACGACATCCTGTCGATCGACTGCCTGCTGGCAGGCTCGCCCCCGGAAGGCTTCGGCGAGAACGAGAAGAAAGACAAAATAGGCAGCAAACCAGAAAACAGCAGCCAAAGCGCCAAAGATAACAAGGGACAAAGCGCCAAAGACAACAAAGGGAAAAATGCAAACGGCCAAGAGGGCATAAGCGCAGGCGAATCATCCAGTCCAGCCATCACGGTGCCGAAAAGCAACGTCCTGGAAATCTTGGACAAACCCGCCCAAGACAGCTTGAAAGGCACGCAGTTGCTCCAGTCCGGGGCTGTGGAGATCCAAGGGGCAGCGGGAGCCGCCCTGCAAGGCGACATCCCCTGGGAGGTCTTCGAGATCTCCCCGCAGTCCACCCCGCTCCTGCTGCCGCCGCTGGACCCCAAAGCGCTCGCCCTCGTGCTGGGCGCGCTCACCCTCTCCTTTCTGCTGGGGTGCGCGGCAGGATTCACCCGCTTATTTTGAAAGGAAACAGACTTGAATCCATTGTCCATCAAAGAAGCCATCCACACCATATCGGCAGTGCTCGAGATCCCCGCCATCTTCCTGCTGATCGCGGTCGTGCTCGTCGTCGTGTTCGAGTGCGGCAGCGTCCTCGTCGAATATTTCACAGAGCGCCGGGGGAAACGCCCGGACGTGCCGGGCGTGCTCGAGCGCATCTCCGGCAGGGAACGCGCAGAGATGCTCGAGACCCTGCGGGGGCAGCCCTTCCGGAAGGGCTTGCTGCGCGCGTTCGAACGGCTCCTGACGAGCACCGTCGTGTCGGAGGAAGAGCGGAGGCTGATCGCGGGGCAGCTCCTGTCGCAGGAGGAGGCAAGGCTTGAACGCCGCCTCTCCGTGACGGACGTCATCGCACGCATCGGACCGATGTTCGGTCTGATGGCGACCCTCATCCCGCTCGGTCCGGGGCTGATCGCGCTCGGGCAGGGCGACACGAAGACCCTCTCGGACTCCCTGCTGACCGCCTTCGACGCGACGGTCGCGGGGCTCGCGGCGGCAGGCGTGGCGTTCATCCTGTCCAAAGTGCGCAAACGTTGGTATAAGCACGACCTGACGATGCTCGAGACCGTGCTGGAAGGGGTGGTGCGCTGATGCTGGGCACAGGGCTTCGGAGCGGGCGCCGGTACTTCGACCAGGAGGATGCCAACCCCATGGAGGGTGCCATCAACATCGTGGACGCCATGCTCGTCTTCGCCTGCGGGCTGATGCTCTCCCTCGTCATCTACTGGAACGTAGACTTGAACAGCCAGGATCTAGTGCCGATGAGTCAAGGCAGGGACGTGACAGAGGTCGAAGGGATGCAGGAGGATCTGCAGAAGAGCGTGTCAGGCGAAGGGCTTTACGAGCGTCTGGGAACGGTCTACGTGGATCCGGCCACTGGCAAGATGTACATGGTGACGGGGGACGTCCCGGCAGGCGTATCGGGCACCGCTGTGCAGGAGGGTTCGAATACGGTAGGCGAAGGCGCGGCGGGCGATGCAGAGGCTACGGCAGGCAGCGGCGCAGCGGGTGAAGGCTCCGCAGGCGGGGAGGGCACGGAATGAGCAGGATGGACAGAACGGACCGAATGAGCAGGCTGGGCAGCTTGGGCAAAAGAAGCCGGCTGCTGCTGTGCATGCTCCTTTTGTCCGCCGCCTGTGCGCTGTCCGGGCTGGGCGGCTGCTCGGTGGACGCGTCGGGGCTGGATTATCTAAAAGAGGGCATCGAGGTGGCAGGCATCGAGCCGGAGGCGTTCACCGTCACGGTTTCCGAGCTTGCCGACATGGACACCGTGCGGCGCAAGGCGGAGGCGCAGCGCTCCAACGGCGACATCGTCCGCATCACCGCCGTCGGTCCGACGCTCGAGACTTTCCTCTCCCAATACGGTCGTCAGGTGTCAGACTTTACAGCGGTGCGCTTCTCCTCGACAGACGGCTACTCCATCGCCGTCCCGAGGGAGATCCTCGAGAAGCGGGAGGTCGTGCTCGCCTTCATGGACGGCGGGAAGTCCTTCGGCAAAACCGAAAAACCGCTGCGCGCCGTCGTCGTCGGCGAGCGCGCCATGTACTGGGCGCGCATGGTGGAGCGCATCGACTTCGAGACGGGGACGGAGGACACGCAGACGGAAAAAGTCGTCTTTCTGGACACAGTGCTGCCCGCCATGAAGGGCGCATACAATGAAGAGGACAAGGGGGATGCCGTGAGCACCATCGACCTGCTCACCGAATTTGGCGGGCTTGCGGACGACGGGAAAGTCGTGATGCGCGCCTTCGACGGACTCGTGAAGAACGAGACGATGCAGAACTTCCTCAAGGGTTATCTCAAATACACAGGCGAGGACGTGCCGCAGTTCTGCTCACCCGACCTGCCGGAGGGCATGAACCTGAACGGCATCGTCTCCATCCGGACGGACACCGTCCTCTACGTCTCCCTCTCGCGTTCCGCGCAGACCCTTCCAAAGCGCAGCCTCGAAAGCGGCGCGGAGGGTATCGGGTTTTCCGACATCGTGAAGGGCGGTGGGCTGAAACGCGCAAATCTCTACTACCTCACCTACGGGGACGGCGATGTGGCAATCTACTCGGAGCACGAGATGGCGAAGGGCGTATTCGTGGGGAAGGAAGGCGCATGGAGTTTCATCGGCGCGGACGGGGGGCTGTACAAGGACGTGTCCACGGTGGAGGCAGCGGAGGCGGCGGAGGCGGCGGGCGACCCGATCCGCTACCTGTCCATCGAAGGCGATGTCCGGGAGCACGTCTTCTTCCAGACGGGGACACCCGCGAAAAACGACCAAGCCCTGCCCGGCGACAGCGACTTCGCGGGCACGCCGCTGACGGACTTCCTCTCGTCGAGCGGGATCTCCGGCAGACCAGAATCGGTCTACCTCATTTCGTCGGGGGACGGTTTTGTGGTCAAGATCCCCTACAGAGGCGCCGAACGCGCCTACGTCGTGTTCAGCAGGGAGAAAGGCTGGTGCCTCATCGCGCCGGAGCACCCCGTCAGCGCAAACGCCACGGACATCGACCGCATCCTCGTCGTGTCCAAAGACAGCGACGTGGGATTGCGCGTCGTAGGGAAGGATGGGCAAAGCGAGACTGTCTCGATGGGACGCATGCTCACCGCGCCCATGACGGCGGAGTACCATTTGGAAGGGCGGGCGGATGCCAGCGCCGATGTCGGCAAGGATTCAGCGCAAGCCGCAACCCCCAGCCTTGACACCGCAGCGCCCCTGTACGCAGAAGTCTACACGCGCCGCCACTCCGTCCGT
>JAITHG010000184.1 GCA_031280075.1 Eubacteriales Family XIII. Incertae Sedis bacterium
AGCGCTGCAGGCAAGCGCGTCCCTACCGCTCATAAGCCTGCGTCAATATCCCTGTCAGCGCCTCCGCCGTCACCGCGCGGGGCGAGTGGATGAAGGGGTAGGGATCCATGATCCGCGGCACGGCGGCGAGCACTTCCTCCTTCGTCGCGTACTGCGAGAGCTTCGGGAAGCCGATCTTCTCGTAGAGCCAGCGCGCACGGGCGCAGGCGATGCTGCCGATTTCTTCCGGGGCAGCGCCAGACGGCACATCCGCCCCGAGCAGTTCGGCGACCCGGCGCACGCGCTCCGGCAGCTCCGGCGCGATGTAGGCGAGCGCTTCGGGGAAGGTCATGCCGCAGGCGGTGCCGTGCGGGATGTGGAAGAGGATGCCGAGGATGAGTCCGCTCTCGTGCGGGATGTGGCAGAAAGGTCCCATCAGCCCGAGCCCGCCAAGGGTCGCGGCCAGCTGCAGCCCCTCGCGTGCCTCGATGTCCTGCGGGTCGTCGAACACGCGGGGCAGGCACTGACCGATGAGCCCGATGGCGCGCTCGTTCAGAAGGTCGCTGATGGCGTTCGGCTTGTTTGATGTGTATGCCTCCGCCGCATGGCAGAGCGCGTCGACCGCCGTGGTCGCCGTCACGCCTGGAGGCAGTCCCACCGTCAACTCCGGATCGACGATGCCGAGGTTGGACATGCAGGGGACGTTCTGCTTCTGGTTGTTCACCGTGTCCGTGATGACACCGCCGGGGGTAGCCTCGCTGCCCGTGCCCGCCGTCGTCGGGATGACGACGATGGGATGCATCTTCGACTCGTCCGGCTGGACATCCTCGTGCGCCAGGTAGTAGCGGGAGATGGGGGGTGGGTTGGTGAGCAGCACTTTCGCGCCCTTCCCCGTGTCAAGGGAACTGCCCCCCCCGACGGCGACCACGCCGTTCACGCCCGCCTGCCTGCCGATCGCGGCGGCTTCCTCGACCGACCAGTCCGGCGGGTCGGGCTGCACGTTGTCGTAGAGCACAGTCTCGATGCCGGCTGCGTGGATGCTCGCGAGGATCTTGTCGACGATCCCTGCCGCCTGCACGCCCTTGTCAAAGACGACGAGCGCCTTCGTCACGCCCATGTGGCGCAGTTCCTCCCCCGTGCGCTGGTGCATGCCGCGCCCGAAGAGAATGGGGTTGCGCGTCGCGAGGCAGACGCTCGTGGTTTCGATGCCCATAGGATTACCTCCCTCTGTTGTCGATGGCAGGCTTGATCTCGTGCCCGCCCTGCATGTCAAGCAGCGCCTGCGTCACATCCTCCAGCGCGTACTTCCGGCTGACGATCTCGCCGAGCGGATACTTGTCCCTGCGCGAGGCGATGAAGCGCAGCGCCTTGTAGAAATGAGGAATGATCGCACCGCCCGATCCGATGACACGGAGGTTTTTCGCAAGGAGCCAGAACGGCGAGAAGCTGATTTCGGCAGGCGATGTCATGCCGACGATGAGATAACGCCCCCCCTTCTGCACCATGTCCACCCCCTCGGAGAAGGCGGGTGGATAACCGGAACACTCGACGACGAGCTCAGGCCCGCGCCCCTCGGTCAGCTCCAAAATGCGCTCTTTGCGTTCTCCGGCATCCTTCACTTCATCGATGTCGATGACGTGATCCGCGCCCCAGCGCCGCGCAAGCTCGAGCCTCGCCTTCGGCGCGCCGACGACGATGACCTGCCCCGCTCCGCTCTCCTTGGCAAGCACGCAGGAGTAGAGCCCGACTGGCCCCGCGCCTTGGATGACGACGCTGTCCCCCGTGCCGATGCCCTCGAGTTTCTCGAAGGCGGCCACGACGCTGCGGAAGGCGCAGGCGACCCCGATGGTCTCCTCCTCGGTCAGCTGATCCGGAACCTTCACGACCTTCGTGCGCGGGATGACGTATTCGTACTCCGCAAAGCCGCCCATGAGCTTCTCCGGCGGCTGCATTCCGTAACCGATGCGGTGTTCGCAGAGCATCGGCTTGCGCAGGATGTCGCAGTAATAACAGTCATAACAGTCGCCGTGCGCCCAGACGATGCGGTCGCCGACGCGCAGCGGGGAGTCCGCCGCATCGTGCGTGCGCCCCGCACCGAGCGCCACGACGCGCCCGATGGTCTCATGCCCCATGACATAGGGCGTAGGTGCCTTGCGCTCCATCTTGCCATGCCAGATGTGCAGATCCGACCCGCACACCCCCGCCATCTCGACCTTGACAAGGATCGCGCCAGGCTCGATGGAGGGTATGGGAACCTCGCGCAGTTCAAGCGGCGCACCGTAGTCAGGCAGCACCGCTGCGAGGCAGCTTGCAGGGATTTGTGACATAGACGTCTCCTTCCAAGTCAATGGTTTCTATTACAGATATAATACAATAATTATATGGGAAATTCCTCTGAAAAGAGATATGATATCAATCTTTCGTAATAAGAAAAAGTGGTGTCTGACGGAGGGGGATACCAGGGTAATATATATATCAGTTGGCATCATAAGAAAAGCATATCGGCATCATTCTAGATTTTGGCGCACCTGTGTATTAAAATGGAATTGTTTGGGGGCGCGCCGCGTTCCCGTCTGTTTGAAGGGGCAGGAAATGGCTGGAATGGCCGACGGTTCCATCAAGATGTCCATTGTATTCGTCGGTGGATCCAAGAATGAAATGATCCGAGCGATGTGCGTGAATTGGAGGAGTGGCTATGAGTGATGCAAGTGCTTTGTTTGCAAACAATTTTCTTGAGACGACCTATGACAGACTTCCGGCGGAGGTAGTGAAGGAGACGAAAAACCAAGTGCTCGACTTCCTCGGCGTCGCCATCGGCGGCTCGGCGAAGGAGGGCGCAAACGAACTGCGCGAGCTCTACGGGGAGTGGGGCGGGGCACCGCAGTCCACCGTCTGGGGTTACCGGGACAAGTTCCCCGCGCCGCACGCAGCGCAGATCAACGCGACCTTCGGGCACTCGCTCGACTACGACGACGTGCACGAGGCGGCGACCATGCACCCCGGTGTCATCACGATCCCGACTTCCTTTGCCCTCGCGGAGACGCTCGGTGGGCTGTCTGGTCGGGACTTCATCCAGGGCGTTGCCGTCGGGGGCGACATGATCTCGAGGCTCGGGCTCGCGACGCGCCCGGGGCAGAACATCCACCAGTTTGGCTGGCATTTCACGACGCTCAACGGCTTCATGGTCTCGGCGGCGCTGGCAGCGAAGCTGCTCGGGTTGACGCAGGAGCAGATCGTCTATGCCATCGGCATCGGGTATCACCAGGTCTCGGGCAACGGACAGCCCGTGCGCGACGGCGTGCTCACCAAACGCCTCGGGCCCGGCTTCGCCGTGAAGGGCGGCATGACGGCTGCCCTGCTCGCGCAGAAGGGCGTGACGGGCGCAGTCAACGCCATCACGGAAGGCGAGTGCAGCTACTACAAGGTCTATCATGGCGGCAGCTACTCGGAGGAAAAGCTCACCGGAGGGCTCGGCACGCATTTCGAGAACACGAACATCTCCATCAAGCCCTACCCCGCCTGCCGTGGCACACATACCTTCATCGATGCCGCCCTGCAGGTGCGGGAGGAGAACGGCATCGCCCCGGAGGACATCGAGTCCATCACGCTGTGGACGGGCAAGGGCACGCGGCAGCTGCTCTGCGAGCCGTTTGAGCACAAGCGCGCACCGAGAAATCCGGTGGACGCGCAGTTCTCCGTGCCTTGGGGCGCGGCGGTCGCGCTCACGAAGGGTGCGGTCGGGCTGGGCGACTACACGGATGAAGCCATCCAGGATCCCGCCGTGCTCGCGATGGCACAGCGGATCACGCTCGACCACGACGCGCGCTGCGACGGCGTGGGGCTCGAGCCGGCGCGCGTGGGCGTGCGCACGAAGGGCGGGCAGGACTTCGAAGCGTTCGTAGAGATCGCGAAGGGATCGCCCGGCAACATGCTCACCTTCGAGCAGGTAGAGGCGAAGTTCCGCGACCTCATCCAGCTGCCCCCGAAGACGGTCTCCGCAGAGAACGCAGACAACATCGTCGCCTTTGTCAAGGATCTGGAAAATCAGCCGGACGTGACAAAGGTGCTGGACTATCTTGTCTGGGAATAATACAAGTCCGTAAGTGATACAAACAGAAAGGGAGCAGGAACATGTCAACAAAAACCGTCAAAGCCGCCGTCCTCACCGAACTCGGGAAGCCGCAGGAGATCCGTGATGTCCCCGTTCCGGAGCTGACCCCGGGTGCCATCCTTGCGAAGGTGCTGCTCGCGGGCGTCTGCGGCACGGATGTGCACCAGGCGCGCGGCGAGCTGTCCATCCCGCCGCTCACCCCCTGTATCCAGGGGCACGAGATCCTCGCGGAGGTCGAGGAGATCTGCGTAGGCAAGCATTCTATCGACGGGCTGGAACTGAAGCCCGGCGACCGCATCATGTTCGCGCACCCGTTCTGCGGCGACTGTTATTCGTGCAATGTGCTCGGGCAGCCCTACATGTGCGACAAGGCATTCGGCAAGGGCTACGGCTTCAACGGACCGGAGCTGCTGCGCGGCGGCTTCGCAGAGAAGGTGCTCGTCACGCCCGAGACGCAGATCGTAAAGGTGCCGGACAATGTGCCGGACGAGGAGGCGCTCGGTGTCGGCTGCGCCTTCCGTACGGTCGTCAGCGGTTTCGAGCGCCTGCGCAGGCACAGCCCCATCGGCACGGGCGACACGGTCGTCGTGCAGGGGGCGGGTCCCATCGGGCTGTACTCCGTCCTGCTCGCGCACTACTCCGGCGCGTCGCGCGTCGTCGTCATTGCTGCGGAGACAGAGCGGCTCGTCCTGGCAAAGGAATGGGGCGCAGCCGTCACCATCAACCTGAAGGATGTCCCGGAGCAGAAGGATCGCGTGCAGATCGTCAAGGATCTCACGGGCGGCAGGGGCGCGGAGTTCGTGATCGAGGCCTCCGGAGCGCCCATCGCCTTCGTGCAGGCGTTCGACTTCATGTGCAAGAACAGCACCTACCTCGTAATGGGGCAGACCTCGCCGAATTCCGTGGAGTTCGTCCCCAACATCCTACAGGGCAAGCAGGCATGCGTCATCGGAAGCGGCAGCGCGGATGCCCGCCACTTCTACAAGGCGCTGCAGTTCATCTCGGCACACCGCGAGGAGATCGACTTTTCAAAGATGGTCTCTGCCACTTACAAGCTGGAAGAAATCGACACTGCGCTTGAGAACATGCGGCTCGGGAAGGACGTAAAGGGAGCGATCGACAACCGCGGTCGTTGACGCGGGCCGCTCGCCAGGGGGCAGACGCTGCCGCCCCCGGAGCCGACTGATGGAGGCGAACCGTTCTGGGACATGGTGCGGTTCGCCTTGGGACATAATTGGGACAGAATCGAGAAACAAGGAGGTGCTCTGATGCCAGTCTATGGTTATGGCGACACTTTGCTGCGCGTCAATCTGAGGGAGAAGACCGTCCGGCGGGAGCCAGTCCCCAAGGAAGTGCTGGAGAACTGGCTCGGAGGGACGGGGCTCGGCGTGAAGATCATGTACGAGGAGGTGCCGACGCACGTGCAGTGGGATGATCCGGAAAACAAGATCATCTTTGCCTGCGGCGCGCTGTCGGGCATGCCTGCCTGCGGGACGGGTGCCTACGGCGTGACGACGAAGGGGGCGTTGACGGGCGGGCTTGCGACCTCGCAGGCGATGGGCTCGTTCGGGGCTCTCATGAAGTACGCCGGTTACGTCGGCATCGTCTTCGAGGATGCCTCGGACGAATGGGTCTACCTTTATATAGACGGGGACACGGTGGAGCTGAAGGATGCCCGCCACCTCGTCGGGCTGGATTCCATCGAGACACAGGACAAGCTGCACGAGGAATACGGGCGAGGCGAGTACGAGATGAGCGTCTCGTGCATCGGTCCCGCCGGGGAGAACGGCGTCCGATTCGCGATGATCACCGGTGATTACGGACATGTGGCGGCGCACAACGGCGTCGGCTCCGTCCTTGGAAAGAAAAAAGTCAAGGCGGTCGCCATCAACAAGCGGATCCACCGTGCCAGCAGCTGGTGGGATGTGGACGGGATGCGCCAGACGGGCAAGGACATCTACGCCTCGGCGATGCTCTCCCCGGTCGCGGAGGAGACGGTGGCAATGGGCACGAACGCAGGCTTTGTCCCGCTTTACCGAGGCGGCATCCTGCCCATCAAGAACCTGAACACGAGCATCATGGAGGAGCATACGGAGTTTTGGGGGAAGACGCTGCGCGACAAGTTCGAATACAAGCACTCGCCCTGCTGGGGCTGCACCTGGACGCACTGCGGGACGCTGAAGGTCAAGGACGGACCGAACAAGGGCAAGGTCTTCGAAGAGCCGGAGTACGAAGCGCTTGCGGGGATGGGCACGATCATCTTCAACAAGGACAACGAGAAGGGCATCCAGCTGACCGACCGCCTTGACCGCCTCGGCATGGACTGCAACGAGACCGGCTGGCTCATGGGCTGGGCCATCGAGTGCTACGAGAAAGGCTATATCACGAAGGAGGAGACCGGCGGCATCGAACTGACCTGGGGCAACGCGGACGCGGTCTATGAGATCCTCTGGAAAATCGCCTACCGCGAAGGCATCGGAGACTTCCTGGCCGAGGGCATCAAGCGCTGCGCGGAGGCGCGCGGCGGCGAAGCGCAGAAGTGCGCGGTGTACACGCTCAAGGGCAACACCCCGCGCGGGCACGACCACCGCTCCGACTGGAAGGAGCTGCTCGACATCTGCGTGTCGAGCACGGGCACAGTCGAGGTGGTCGGCGGCGGCGTGAACGTGAAACAGCACGGCGAGGAACCGGTCAAGGACAAGTTCGACCCCCTCGAGATCGCGCGCTACAACTACATCTGTGCAGGGAGGCGCGTGGTCGAGGACTCGCTCGGCATCTGCCGCATGATCACGGCGGAGGACATTACGAACACGGCGAACGCCATGCACTACGCGACGGGCGACGAGTGGAGCATAGACCGCCTCATGCGCATCGGCAAGCG
>JAITHG010000139.1 GCA_031280075.1 Eubacteriales Family XIII. Incertae Sedis bacterium
CTGCGAGCCGGGCAGCGCCTTCGTCATCTCGATGCGCGCGGGCACCTTGTCCGGCTTTTCTACGGAGATGTTGTCGTTCGTGTAGACGCAGATGGTGGAAGCGATCTTCAGCGCTTCCCGTACGATCTGCTCCGCATCCATGTCCGTGTGCTTGTACAGGGCGTTCGCGGCCGCATAGGCGTAGTTCCCGCCGCTGCCGATCGACATGAAGTCCTCGTCGGGCTCGATGACTTCACCGTTGCCCGAGATCAGCAGCATGCACTCCCGGTCTGCCGCGACCATGAGAGCCTCGAGGTTGCGCATGACGCGATCCTGCCGCCAGTCCTGGGCGAGCGCGACCGCCGCCCGCTTGAGGTTGCCACCGTGCTCTTCCAGCTTCTTCTCGAACTTCTCCGTCAGCGTGAACGCATCTGCCACCGAGCCCGCAAAGCCGGAGACGACCGTTCCCTTATAGATTTTCCGTACTTTTTTTGCTTTGTGCTTCATGACGGACGTCTCGCCCATCGTCACCTGCCCGTCACCACCGATGCAGACGTCGTCCGGGCTGCGCCGGACTGCGACGATCGTCGTCGCATGGAACTGTCCCATATGATTACCTCCCTGTCAGGGATCCCGCTGTGCTGATCCCTATCCGATTTCCCTGTTAGCACTCATGCAAGGTGAGTGCTAACCCATGAATACAGAATAGCACTCGGTGCCGACTCTGTCAACAGGGATTGTCCAAACGGATCAGCAGGGTGCCGGGGTGCCGGGGTGCCGGGGTGGCAGGGTGCCGGGGTGGCGAGGTGACCCGAGGGGTGCCGGAGCGGATCCTATTCCCGGTAGCCGCACTCCTGGTTGGAGCAGGCGAACTGGAAGTTCTTCGCCTTGCGTTCCACGAGCAGCGCGCTGCAGGTGGGGCATTTTTTCTCCGTGGGCTTGTACCAGTAGACCTGCTTGCATTCGGGATAGCCCGTGCAGCCGTAGAACAGCTTGCCCTTCTTGCTGCGCCTGGCGACGATGTCCTTGCCGCAGAGCGGGCAGGACACCCCTGTGGGCTTGACGTTCGGCTTCGTGTTCTTGCACTCCGGATAGCCCGAGCAGGCGATGAACTCGCCGAAGCGCCCGTGCTTGATGACCATGGGCTTGCCGCAGAGCTCGCAGACCTGATCTGTCACCTCGTCCTCGATCTCGACCTTCTCGATCTCCTTGTCGGCGATCGCCAGCTCGTCCCGCAGGATGCCGTAAAAGTCGGCGACCACGCCGTGCCAGTCGATGCCGTCCACCTCGATGTTGTCGAGCTGATCCTCCATCTTCGCCGTGAAGCCCGTGTCCACGATCTCCTTGAAATACTGTTCCATCAGCTCCGTCACGACGAAGCCCAGGTCGGTCGGGCATAGCGTCTTCTTCTCACGCGTCGCATAGCGGCGATCCGTCAACGTCGCGATGATGGGCACATAGGTCGAGGGGCGCCCGATGTCCTTCTCCTCCAGCTCCTTGACGAGGCTTGCCTCCGTGAAGCGCGGGGGCGGCTGCGTGAAGCTCTGCTCACCCGTCAGTTCCTTGAGATCCAGCGTCTCGCCGACGATCAGCTCGGGCAGCATCTTGCCTTCCTCGTCCTCGATCTTCGTCTGGTAGACGCGCAGGAAACCGTCGAACTTGAGCTTCGAGCCCGTTGCGCGGAAGCAGTATTCGCCGTTCATCACGTCCGCGCTCACCGCGTCGAAGACGGCGGGTGTCATGCGGCTCGCGACAAAACGCGACCAGATCAGCTTGTAGAGCTTGTACTGGTCGCTCGTCAGCGAATCTTTGATGTTGTCCGGTTCGAGGTCTACGTAGGAAGGGCGGATCGCCTCATGCGCGTCCTGCACGTCCTTCTTCTTGTTTGAGTAGACGCTGTTGCCGATGTAGCTTTCCGAATAATTGTTCGAGATGTAGGTCTTGACCGCCGCCTCCGCCTCGGCGGAGATGCGCACGGAGTCCGTCCTGATATAGGTAATCAGCCCGACTGTGCCCATGCCCTTCACGGAGACCCCCTCGTAGAGCTGCTGTGCCACGGACATGACGCGCCGCGTCTGGAAGCCTAGCTTGCTGGAGGCATCCTGCTGGAGGCTGCTCGTCGTGTAGGGCGCGTAGGGCTTCCGGATGCGCTCCTTCTCGTCCACGCGCGAGACGGTGTAAGGCTTGCCTTCCAGATCTTTCAGAACGGCATCCGCCGTCTGCTTGTCGCCGATGGGGAGTTTCTTCCCGCCCTTCTCAATCAGCTTCGCCGTGAACACGGCGCGGCTGCCGCTCTGTTTGCGCAGCGACGCGCTGACCGTCCAGTATTCTTCCGGGACGAAGGCACGGATCTCCCTCTCCCTGTCCACGATGATCTTCAGGGCTGCCGACTGCACGCGCCCCGCCGAGAGCCCGCGCCGGATCTTGCGCCAGAGCAGCGGACTGATCTGGTAGCCCACGAGTCGGTCGAGGACGCGGCGCGCCTGCTGGGCATCGACCAGGTTGCGGTCGATCCTGCGCGGGTTGCCGACCGCCTTGCGAATGGCATCCTTCGTGATCTCGTTGAACTCGATGCGGTTCGCACCGTCCTCCGGAAGCCCGAGCAGACCGGCGATGTGCCAGGAGATCGCCTCCCCTTCCCTGTCCGGGTCGGTAGCAAGCAGGATGTCGGACG
>JAITHG010000200.1 GCA_031280075.1 Eubacteriales Family XIII. Incertae Sedis bacterium
GAGAAGCGCAGCAGGAAAAACGGGGGGATGCAGAGCAGGAGCACCAGCCCGAGGGCAGCGAGCGACTCCGGTGCGGTGTTGGTGACGATTTGGTTGCCGAGGCGGGCGAGCACGAGCGCGTCGTCGTTTTCGAGCGTGAACACGCGCCAAGAATAGACTGCCGAGACGACCTGCGAGAGGATGGCTGCCACGATGAGCAGATCCGTGGTGGAGAACTTACGCTTCCCGCTGGAGACCTTCGCGAGCAGCAGCGTGGTACCGAGCATGAGCAGGGCGGCGGAATAACAGTAGATGTAACGCTCAAGCGGCATATTCAGGGAGCTGATGCCGTACTGAAGAAAGACGAGAAGGATGCCGACGCGCACGCCTGCCGCCACGCCGAGGATGGCGGGGGCGGCGAGCGGGTTTTTGAACGCGGTCTGGAAGATGTGCCCCGAGAGAGCGAGCAGCATGCCGCAGGCAAAACTGACGAGGGTGGTCAGGAAGCGGGAGACGGAGTCGTAGTACAGGGGACCGCCTGCCGCCTCGATGAGCGCGAAGCGCCCGAGCCAAGGTTGCGTGCCTATGGCGCGGCTGATGGCGAGGCGCATCCAGAGGACGAGGCAGGAGAGTGCGCGCAGGGGCGAGACCAGTCCCGGTATGGTCACACGGATGCACAGGGAGAGGAAAAAAGCGAGCAGGCAGGCACCACCCAAAGCGCGCATCTTCTTCCTGTGCGAGCTGGGCGCACGGTATGCACTGCCGCCGCTGCCGCTGCCGATGTTGCCGCTGTCATGCCCAGTCCGCATGTCCACGCCTCCGGTAATACAGCAGCATGCAGAAGAACAGGATGCCGCCCACGAGGCTGGTCATCATGTTGATGTTTGTCGCAAGCCCCAGTGCGGAGGCGATGTGGAACACGAGCATCATGGACGCTGCGCCGAGCAGGGCGGAGGCAGGGATCAGGTAGTTGAAGTCCGGTCCTACCATGCGCCGCGCCACATGCGGGACGATGAGCCCGACGAAGCCGATCATGCCGCAGAAGGAGAGGACGACAGCGGTCAGCAGCGTGACCACGCCGACCGTCAGATTGCGGATGAGCGGGACGCGCACGCCCATGCTGCGCGCCTCGTCCTCGCCAAACACGATGAGGTTGAGCCTGCCGCGCATCGCCATGATGACAGCGCCCGCCGCGCAGACGGGGATGGAAATGAGGGCGAGGTGCATCGGGGTGTAAACGCCCTGGAAGCTGCCCATGAGCATGTAGCGCAGGGCATACGTCCTGTTGTCGAAGGTGTTCGTGACCATCATGCGGTACTGGATCAGTCCCAGGATTTCTGCTACGCCGCCGGCGAACACCATGCCGCAGAGCACGAGGACGAGGGTAGACATGCGTCCGCTGCGGCTGAAGGCGCGCGCTGCCAGGCTGACGGCGGCGACCATGAAAAGACAGCCGAGCAGGATGGAGAAGGACAGCCCAAAGCGGGCGAGCAGGCGGGGGCTTTCGTCCGCGAAGAGGTTTGTGCCGTCGTCGCGCATGGCGAAGAGGACGAACAGCGTTCCACCCAGCACGCCGCCGGACTGCACGCCGAGCGTGGATGGCGATGCGAGCGCATTGCGGAACGCACCCTGATAGACCGCGCCGGAGAGCGCGAGCGCTGAGCCGACGAGGGCGACGATGATGTACTGGATGAAGAGGAGGCGGGTGGAGCTGGTCTCTCCCCCCGTTGCCCACGTGCCGAAGGTGGCGATGTTCTGCACGACCATTTCCAGATACCAAGCGAGGGAGAGGCTGGTCTTGGCAGCAACCCCGTTCGGCAGGAAGATGCAGAGGAAGTAGAGAGGGAATAGGGCGATGCCCAGCGCAAAGAGCGTCCTCCCGCGCCGGGAGATCCGGTAGCGCCGTGTCCGGTCGTCCTCGAAGACCGCTCGCTCCGCCTCCTCCATGCGCAGGCGGATCCTCGCCTCCGCAGCCTGGTCTGGTTGCCGCTTCCCTTGTGCCAATGCCGCCCTCAACCTATTTCCCGCGAAGAATCACGTCAAGGTCAGACCCTGACGGTGTGTAGCGATAGAATGTTTCATAAAAAGAACGGATGTCTACGCGCACCTCCGCTTCGCCGCGTGCACCGCCAAACCGCGACAGCGCCCAGGGCGCTTCGAGCACGCTCTCCACAGACCCTTCTGTCCAAGAAGCGATGCCGTGCGGGTTCACGAAGACCGCATAGTCCCCGCGCACATAGCTTGTGATCAGCTCGCCCCCGCTGCCGAGGAAGCCGAAGTCCGTCGCTTTGTCCACGGTAATCGGGGCGTGAGGCTTCCACAGCGTCCGGGAAGCACGGATGCCGTCAGCGATGTCGCGGCTCGCGGCGATGATAGCAGGGAAGCCTTCGTCCCCGAGAGCGATGTCCTTGCCGTCCCCCCAAACGCGCGCAAAGCTTTCGGTTGCCGTGGGATAAATCCGTAGTCCACTGTCCTGGATCGTGTTGTTCGACGTGTTGAGGTTGACAGGCAGGGCGGCGAAGGCATGCTCACTGCCTGCGCGGAAGCGCGCCCCGTTGTTGCAGACACCTGCTTCGCTCAGGAAGTAGCTCAAAGGGCTGTTCGAATAGCCGCGTGTCGACTTGGCGATGCCTTTTTCGGAGAAGATCGTCCTACCTCCGTGCTTCATGACGAAGTTCGCTTTGCCGTCCCAGCCGGTGAGGACGAGGGTGTAGTGCCCATCCTTCGTCTGCCGCCCGCCGAACTTCCGCTCCCCGTTGCGATCAATGTCATTGTTGTAGTCGATGTCGTCGTAGGTGAATCGCCCGCCCGCCGCATTGTTCACGGTCTTGAGCAACGCCCCGCACCACGCCTCATACTCGCGCGCGAGCGCGGGCGCATCGATGCCGCCCTTGGTCTGGCTGCGGTCGCCGATCAGCTCCCCCGCGCTTTGCACCGCGAGCTGGATGTTGTCCCAGGTGTTGAGCTTTGGCAGGGTGTAATAGGCGATGCCCTGCGTTGCAAGGCGGTCGAGCTGGCTGTCGCTGAATGCGCCGCCACCCGCGACCGACACGCAGACATCCGGGTCGGCTTCCAGAAGCCTGCGGAAGTTCGCCTCGGTCATCGGGGCTTCTCCGCCGCCGCCCCACAAGGTCTGCGCGCCGTCGAGCGCATTCCCGAAAACGCGTTTTGTGAATGCGTCCTCCAGGAAGGTGCTGGGGGCTGCCGCGAGGATGCCGTCGCCGCCGAGCATCTGCACGATGAGGGCGGCATCGCCTGCGGCGGCGACTTTGTTCACCTCGCTCGGTACGTCAATCGTTTTGCCTGACGCATCCACGATCGGGCGATCGTTCACGTTGTCCGACACCCCGGCGCTGTCGTCCTCCGTCCCAGAGGCATTATCGCCGGGCTTGTCTTCGTCCGTGTCCTCCTGCTCGTCTTCCCCGCCGACCTCGCCGTCCGTCACCGCCTGCTCGTCCGGTTTTTCCTCCGGTGTCGCGGCATCTTCCTTCGCCTCTGTCCCCTTTTCCGCCGGAGCGGCGGCGACTTCCTTCCGTTCGCCCTTGCTGTCGTCCTCTGCCGGCGTGTCGTCCGCGAGGTTTTCGTCGATGGGCGCGTCGCTTGGCGCATCCGCCGGATCCAGAATGTCCTGCGTGACGTCTACCTCCTGCCGCGTCTGGTCGTAGATCAGCTGCTCGATGACCTCGCTCCGGCGGCACCCACCGAGCAGGAGAACGAGGAGGAGGGCGAGGGCGAGAAGGGCGAGAGGAAGGATGGCTAGATGCCGAGCCGAGCCAAGTACAAGCACAGGCGCAGGCGCATGTGCAGGCGCGGAGCGCCGGGAATCCCTGTCGGAGTGCTGGGCAATGGATGCGGTTGTCGGTGCAGCAATGGTTTTCATGATTGTATAAAAGTTTTCATTATAAACTTGATTTTTTATGCTTGTCCATAGCGATTATATCAGCGAGGCTCCTTGCGATACGTTGTTTGGACAACATTTGATGTAATTCGTGCAATTTCGCACTGCAGGATTGCAGCCTGCGCGGTTTCTGGTTTTTTGCGCGGAATACCAAGGGGTGCGTGGGAAAAGTTTCTTCAGGGGCTTGACATTGCACGCAGATACGGTACAATCATATATAACATATATGACTACTATGATAATTGATACAGAAAGGAGAGCGGCGGCGCGGTGCGCCGGGCGACACAGACGATGAGCAAGAACATTCAGGATTCCGCAAACTGGGGGTTTGACACGAAGCAGATCCACATCGGGCAGGAGGTGGCAGACCCCGCGACGGACGCGCGCGCCGTGCCCATCTACCAGACGACCGCCTATGTCTTCCATGACGCGGCGGACGCGGCGGGGCGTTTTAGCCTTGCCACGCCCGGCAACATATACAGCCGGCTGACCAACTCCACGCAG
>JAITHG010000262.1 GCA_031280075.1 Eubacteriales Family XIII. Incertae Sedis bacterium
CGTTCACGCCCCCCTCCCCCTGGATGAACTCCACCATGATGGCGCATGTGCGTTCGTCCACCTTCCCGCGCAGCGAGTTCACATCGTTGGCGCACGCATAGGAAAAACCGGACAGGAAAGGCGCAAAATCCTTGTGGAAGCCTTCCTGCCCCGTCGCCGTGATCGTCGCCATCGTCCGCCCGTGGAACGATCCCTCCAGCGTCACGATCCCGTAGCGTCCCTCGCCCTGCCCTCCGCCGTACTTTACATGGCTGTACTTGCGCGCCGTCTTGATGGCGCCTTCGTTTGCCTCCGCGCCCGAGTTGCAGAAGAACATCCGCTGCATCCCGGTCAGTTGCGTCATCCGCTGTGCGACGCGCGTGCAAGGCTCAGTATAGAACAGGTTCGACGTGTGCTGCACGCGCGCCGCCTGTTCCGAGACCGCCCGCACCCAG
Source organism: Eubacteriales Family XIII. Incertae Sedis bacterium (assembly GCA_031280075.1). Next base: position 435 of record JAITHG010000262.1, read on the forward strand.
CCGGGGTCGGAAAACCCGAGGATGTTCACGCCGATGCCCGATGTGAAGTCGATGTATTCCCGCCCTTCCGGGTCGCGGCAGCGCGCCCCCGACCCTTCCACGATTGCGGCATCGTAGCGCGCATACGTCCCCGCGACGCTGCCATCCATCCGCGATTTCAGTCCCTCTGTCGTGCCTGCCGCCCTGTCCTTTGTCGTTTCGCCCATATCCAGACCTTTCACCCACTGTGGTTTTTATACAATAATATGCCGCCCTGCCCTCATCGGTGGAGCAGGGTCCCGATGCCTCGATCGGAGAAGAGTTCGAGCAGGATGGAGTGTTCGATGCGCCCGTCGATGATGACCGCCTCCTTCAGCCCTTTGCGGATGGCTTCGCGGCAGCAGTCGATCTTTGGGATCATGCCTCCCGAGACCACGCCCGACTCGATGAGCCCCGGCAGCTCGCGCAGGTGGATCTCTTCGATGAGCGAGGCATCGTCTTCCCTGTCGCGCAGCACGCCTCGCACGTCGGTCAGGGCGATGAGCTTCTCGGCACGCAGGGCTGCCGCAATCTCCGCTGCCGCCGTGTCGGCGTTGATGTTGTAGACCTGCCCCGCGTCGTCCACGCCCACCGTCGCGATGATGGGGATGAAGCCGCTGTCGAGCGCTAGATCCACTGCTGCAACGTCGACCGCGACAATCTTGCCGACGTAGCCCAAATCCCGTCCCGGCATCCGGACGACGCGCAGCATGCCGCCGTCCACGCCGCAGATGCCGATGGCGCGCCCGTGCGCCTTGTGGATGAGGGAGACGAGGCTCTTGTTCACCTTGCCTGCCAGCACCATGGCGACTACGTCGGCGGTCTCCTCGTCCGTGTAGCGCAGACCGTCCACGAAGACTGACTCCTTGCCGAGCCTGTCCAGCGTCGTGCTGATTTCCGGTCCGCCGCCGTGCACGAGGACGACCCGCATGCCGACGTGCGTCAGCAGCACGATGTCCCGCATGACGGAATGCTTGAGCCGCTCGTCCGTCATCGCAGCCCCGCCGTACTTGACGACGATGGTCTGCCCTTCGTATTTCTGGATGTATGGCAGCGCTTCGAGCAGGATGCCTGCCCGCTCCTTTGCGCCTTCTATGTCAAGCATTCCCTTTGCCTCCTGTGCACTCTAGACTGCCTGGGGTTCAGGTCCTGTACGACCCGTTGATCCGCACGTAGCCGTAGGTGAGGTCGCAGCCCCAGGCGGTCGCCTGCGCCTCTCCGTCGTGCAGGTCGATGCGCACCGCGATCTCGTCCTCCGCGAGGATCTTCGCCGCCTTCGCCTCGCTGAAGCGCGCCGCGCCCGAACCCTCGCAGACCTTCACCTTGCCAGCCTTCGATGCGATCTCGACCGCGATGTCCGCCGCGCTGAAGCGCGCGTCCGCGTAGCCGGTCGCGCAGAGCACCCGGCCCCAGTTCGCGTCCTCGCCAAAGACGGCGGTCTTGACGAGGTCAGAAGAGACGACGGAGGCGCTGACCTTCCGCGCCACCTCGACCGTCGGCGCGCCCGTCACCGTGACTTCGAGCAGCTTCGTCGCGCCCTCCCCGTCCTTTGCGAGCATGCGCACAAGTGGTTCTGTCACGCGGCGCAGGGCGGCGCAGAAGCGGTCGAAGTCCTCGCCTTCCTCCGTGATCTCCGCGTTTCCTGCCAGACCGTTGGCAAGGATGGCGACCGTGTCGTTCGTCGAGGTGTCGCCGTCGATGTTGAGCTGGTTGAACGTTGCCTCCGCGTCCAGACGCAGTGCCTTGCCCAGCAACTTGGGGCTGATGGCAGCATCCGTCGTCAGGAAGCAGAGCATGGTCGCCATGTTCGGGTTGATCATGCCGCTGCCCTTCGCGATGCCACCGACCGTGACCTGCTTGCCACCGATGCGGCAGGTCACTGCCTGCTCCTTGCGCACCTTGTCTGTGGTCATGATCGCCTTGGCTGCATCCGCGGAGCCGACTGCCGTGCCTGCGAGCTTCCGGCAGGCGCGCGGAACGCCTTTCTCGAAGAGGGCAAAATCGATCGGCTGCCCGATGACGCCTGTGGAGGCGACGAGGACATCCTGCGGGCTCAGTCCAAGCTCGCCTGCCACGAGGGCACAGGTGTCTCGCGCGAGCGCCTCCCCGCCCGGCGCGCACGCGTTCGCGTTGCCGCTGTTGACGATGATGGCCTGTGCCCTGCCGTTTCGCAGGTGCGCACGGCAGACGGCGATGGGGGCGCACTGCACCTTGTTCCGCGTGAAGACCGCCGCCGCGTTCGCCATGACATCGCTGGCGATGACGCAGAGATCCTTCTTCGTCGTGTTCTTCCGAAACCCGCAGTGCACGCCCGAAGCCCGGTAGCCCTTCGGGGCACAGATCCCGCCTTCGGCGGGGCGAACCGTGAATGAAGCCATTCGAATTGCCAAACCTTTCTTTTCTATACCTGCGTGCTGTTATCCGTTTCCGTCTTCTGTGCTGTCAACTCATCCCGTTGACAGCCCCTCCATCTCATCCATGCCGAGCATGAGGTTCATACACTGCACGCCCGCGCCCGATGCCCCCTTCCCGAGGTTGTCGTAGCGCGCCACGAGCAGGATGC
>JAITHG010000290.1 GCA_031280075.1 Eubacteriales Family XIII. Incertae Sedis bacterium
GAGAGCATCGTGAGCATCTCCTTTTCCGCCTTGGTCAGGTGGAGCTGCTGCTGCTCCTTCGGGCTGAGGATGAACTGTGCCGCCTGTGCGTGCCGCTTCGCGCAGGTGGATGCCTTTGCGTGCACGTTCTCCAGCCAGTCTGAGGGGAGGGTGCGGCAGCTGCACTTCATGGCGTACTCCGTGAGGGCACGGATGTCGTTGCCCGATTCGGCGAAGACGGTGATGATCCCGTTTGGCTGCGCCAGGTCGTATGCCTCCTTCAGCACTTTCAGCGCGCGGTTTCCTTCCTTTAAATGATAGAGGCAGATCGCCTCGTTCATGCGCAGCTCGATCCGCCCGATGAGGAATTCGCCCATGCCGGTGGGACTGCCCTGATGCCCGAGCAGCGATAGCAGACGTTGGTGTTGCCCCGTCAACAGGTAGTGCTTCACGCGGATCTGAAGCTCGATGCCCATGCGCAGGTCCGCTTTGTTCTCCTGCGCGATCTCCCGTTTGATCCAGTGCGGGATCAGCTCCGGTCTGCCGATCTGCGCGTACAGCCAGCCAAGCGTCGTCTCGAAGAGCTTGTAGCGCCCCGGGTGGTCGGAGCCTAGGGGCTGCTTTTTCACATCATCGAGCACTGTCAATATTTCTTCTTGACGCCCTCTGTAGAGTGCCCGACGCAGCAGGAAGAAGAGGGCGCGGCTGCAGATCTCGTACTGCCCGTCCTGCCTTGCCTTGTCGGCGCTCACCCTAGCATACTGGGCGCAGGCATCCATGTCGCCACGGAAATAGGCGAGCTCCGCCTTCGCGAGTTCGGGCAGCCCGCCCATGCAACCGCCGAGGTAGTGTGACACGTAGGGCTGCGCCGCTTCCAGCTCTGCGATGTGCTTTTCGAAGCCGCCCTTGTGCTTGCGCCCGACGCGGTTTACGAAAAGCCCTATGGCGAGCGACACGCCCGGTGCGTCGAGCATCGCCGCGCATTTGGAGAAGTGTGCGTCCGCCGTCTTGAAATACCGGGCGAAGCGGTAGGTTCCCGTATGGATGCATTCGATCATGCCGATGAACCCCATCGTGTTGTTCAGGCTGTAGAGCAGAGTGTTCCGGTACTCCGACTCCGGTTCGTCCGCAAGTCGTTCGATGAGTCCGGTGATGATGCCCTGCGCCTCCTCTAGGCGCCCGAGATTCATCAGCAAGCGTGTGTAGAGCACGTAGGCGCGGGCATCGGATTGGTACAGGCTGTCGGGCGCACGCTTCAGCACATCCACGATCGCCTCCATGACCTCGCGCGGGGTCGAGAGGTCGAGGTTGAAGGTGAGGTCGAGCAGCCGCCCGTGATCCCCGAGCTTTTCGAGGTAGAACACGGTGTCCAGCAGGAGGTTGTTCCCGTGGCTCCACTCGGCAGCACTCCGCCACGCGTCCCGACGCTCGTCCTCCGTCAGAATCCCTTGCCTCTCCCGGAGGAATTCGCGGAAGATGTTGTGGATGCGCCAGGTGTCGTGCGCTTCGTCGTAACGGATGAAGGCGCTGCCTCTGCCCAGTGCCCCGAGCAGCTCCGTCCCGCCCGAAAGCCTCCTGACGAGCGAGCTGTCCGGGTTTCTGACAAGGGAGAGCTTGATGAGCGCGCGTTGCTGCCGCTCCGGCAGGATGCCGAAGACCTCCGTCTCCAGCAGACGCGCCACATTCGCCTTCATCGCGGAGATCGCCCGCCGTTCCAGACCGGGGTTTTGGCGCAGCCCGATGGCGACGAGCTGGATGGCGAAGATCCAGCCGCCCGTGTCCGCGAAAACCGTCTCCGCAGCATCCGGATCCAGCGGAACCCCCTGCCTTTCGAAGAAGGCGAGCATCTCCTCCTTCGTGAAGCGCAGCTCGTCTTCGGAGAGGTAGGCGGCGTTGTGGCGGAGCAGGTGTGCCGATGTGAAAAAGGCGGGTGTCTCCCGCGAGACGAAGATGCGGGAGATGTTGTGGATGCTCGATGCGCTGTCCCGCTGCAGGAAGCGCAGGATCTTCGGCTCCCGGATGTGGTGGAAGTCGTCGAACACGATGGCAAAGCGCGAAAAACCTGCCGCCACGTCCGCCATCGCATTCGCAAAGCGCTCGTAGGCACGACTGCTCTCCGGGAAGCCGGTGGCGTTCGCGTGCTCCGCAAACTCAGGATCCAGCTTGCCGACGGCGCGCGCAAAATTTTCCCAGAACCGGGCGGGAATGTTGTCGATGCCGGAAATCTGAACCCACGCGGTCGGGATGCCGTCCCCGCGCAGGAACTGAAGCACCGCCTCCGTCTTGCCGAAGCCCGCCCCGGCGACGACCGCCGTAAGCGGGACTTCGAGTGCGGTGCGCATCAGTTCGTCCACACGAGGACGCCGGATCTGTTCAAGCCTATTTTGCGCCATGTCCCATCCATTCGCACATGATTGCACTGCCCCGTGACCGAAAGCCGACCGGGCAGTCCCTGTAAACCAGGTTGCTGTCTGTCTGCTATTTAATCATGAAATCGGAGTTTTTTCAATATTGATCTGGTTTGTGTGCGGTTTGTGCGGTATAATGCGACTGATGGAAGCTACGATGGAAGCTACGGCACAGCGAGACGAAATCTGTAAAGTTGCACCGGCTGCCCCGGGCTGCTACCTGTTTTACGACCGAGCCGGCTTCGTCGTCTACGTCGGCAAGTCAAAGTCCCTGCGCGCCCGCATGGGGCAGTACTTCAAACGCCGGAAGCACGAGCAGCCCAAGGTGGAGGAGATGGTGGGCTGCGTCGCGCGGGCGGAGTTCCTGACCACGGGTACAGAACTGGACGCACTGCTGCTGGAGCACCGCCTCATCAAGCAGCACCGCCCCCGCTACAACGCCCAGCTCAAACGCGACCGGGTGCACCCCTTCCTGCGCATCGGTCTTGGGGAGACGCGCCCTTCCTTATCTATCGTGCAGGCGCGCAAAGACGACGGCGCGCGCTACTTTGGCTGCTTCCGTGACCACTACGACGCTGAACGTGCCATCGAAACGCTGAACAGAGTGTGGTGCACGCCACTCTGCGGAAAGTCCCCGCTGCCCGTAGCAGGCACTCCCTGCCTCTATCATCACCTCGGCAGATGCCTCGCCCCCTGCGCAGGCGCATCCGCATCCTATGCCGCGCTCGTCGGGGAAGTCGTGCGCTTTTTGGATGGAAAGAGCAGCCGAGCGCTCACCGCAATGCGCGCCAGCATGCGCGAGGCGGCGAACGCCCTAGACTTCGAACTGGCGGAGGAAATCCGCCAGTCGTTTGAAGCGCTGGAGGGGTTGCGCAGCAAGGTGGGCTACCAGTACGACCTGAAGGAGGCAGGCAATTTGCTGCTGCTCATTCGCCCCTACCGCGCTGAGGGGTTCACTGCGTTTGTGCTCCGAAACGGCACCGTGCAGGGGCGGGCAGATTTCGTTCTTCGGGACGGTGCCGCGCATGGGGGTGCAGATTTCGTTCACGGGGCTGGCACCGCGCATGGGGGTGCAGATTTCGTTCACGGGGCTGGCATCGTGCAGAGGGGCGCAGACTGCAGAGCGGCAGCGGACGTGTCGGCAGCGTTGCTTGCGACCCTGCGTTCATTGTGCACAGCATGCGCAGCAGAGGGAACAGAGGCAGGCACACCCCCGCCCCAGCAAGGCGGCGATCCCCTAGTCCGCGCCCTGTCCGAGATCTACGCCGAAAAACGCTTCATCAAGCTGGGGCGACGATGGTCAGCAAGACTGGAAAGAGAGATCTTGGCGACCTGTCACGCAATGAGCAAGCAAGAGTAAGTATTAAATACCAAGTCTTCGGTAGTTTCTGTGGGAACATCAGCCCTTCCCCGGCAAGACCACATCGACACAGGAGCCTTGGCTCCGTCGTGCCTCGCACATCGAGGATGCCAGCGCTTCAGCGTGCAGGCTGACTTCTTGGCCAAGGGTACAGAACTGGATGCACTGCTCCCCTTCGCCCTTTTTGCAATAAAGAGAATTCAGACGGAACGTATGTCATCCTCGGACGGTACGATGGTGAGCTTGTAGCCCAGGGGAATACCAGCTCTCCCACGAGAGTGATGCGCAAAATGCATAGACATATTACAAACTTGTTCTGGCATTGACAGCCTTTAGGTGGTATAATTACCTGCCGAAAGCCACTGCTACACACGGAGATCGGAAGAGCACACGTCTGAACTCCAGTCACGGTACGAAATCT
>JAITHG010000293.1 GCA_031280075.1 Eubacteriales Family XIII. Incertae Sedis bacterium
CGCCATCCCAGAGATGCGCAAGTACGGCTACTCGGATCGTCTTGCCACCGGCAGCGTGGCGATGGGCGGGACACTCGGAGTCATGATCCCGCCGAGCACGCTCTTCGTCGTCTACGGCATCGTGGCAGAGCAGTCCGTGGGGCGCCTGTTCGCGGCGGGCATCCTCCCCGGCATCATCCTCACGATCCTCTGCATCTTCACGATCGTCATTCTCGTGAAGGCAAACCCCAAACTCGCACCCCCGCCCCAGAAGACTCCGTGGGTGGAGCGCTTCCAGTCCCTGATGGGGCTCATCCCCATCGTCATCCTCTTCGGCATCGTGCTCGGAGGGATGTTCTCCGGGCTGTTTACCGTCAACCAATCCTCTGCCATTGGCGCGGCGGTGGCTGCCGTCATCGCCATCGTCAAGCGCAAGCTCACGTGGAAGTCCTTCCTGCAGGTCATGACGACCTCCGTGCAGACCTCCGCCATGACCTTCCTCATCATGATCGGCGCTACGGTGTTTTGCACCTTTCTGAACATCACGCACTTCCCCGAGAAGCTGGCGGACATGATCGGCGGGCTGCAGACCTCGCCCTACATCATCCTGCTGCTCATGACGGTCATCTACCTCATCCTCGGGGCGATCATGGACGAGCTGCCCATGCTGCTCATGACCGTGCCCATCTTCCTGCCGATCGTCATGGAGCTGGGATTCGATCCCATCTGGTTCGGTGTCTACGTCGTGCTCTGCATGGAGATGGGAGCGATCGCGCCGCCCGTCGGGCTGACCTGCTTCATCCTGTCAGGCATCGCCAAGGATGTCCCGCTCGGGACGATCTACCGGGGGGCGCTGCCCTTCATCGCCACCATCATCGTTGCGATCTCCATCATCACGGTGTTTCCGGGCATCTGCACCTTCCTGCCCGACCTGCTTTACAATGTCACATAATATGGTGCATGTGCAAATGTGTAGAAATTCTACAAAAGAAACACGAGGGAGGAAGGCATGGAAAGAGTAAAGAACATAATGTACAGGTTGTCGGGCTTGGTCGGCATCATCAGTGCCGTCGGCTACATTGCCATCATCGTGCTCTGCGTGGTGGATGTCTTTGTGGAGAAGCTCGCCAACGCACCGATCATCGGCTCGTATGAGATGGTGGAGCGCTGCATGATCGTCGCAGTCTTCACTTCTTTCGCGTACGCGCAGGCGAAGAAGGCACACATCAACATGCCCATCCTCATCGAGCGTTTTCCGCGCATCCTGCGGCTCATCACGCTCGGGCTCACGAGCGTCGTGTCGACGGGCATCTCCTTCTACCTCGGCTATGCCGCCTTCCAGCAGTTCCGGGACGCGACGCAGCTGAACAACGTCACGGGCATCCTTAAGATCCCGCACGGCCCGTTCTATCTGGTGGAGTCCATCGCAATGTTTCTGTTCGGGCTTGTCCTCGTCATCGACACCATCGTCATCTTTGGGGCGCTGAAGAGCGACCGCCTCAACCAGGAGGTCAATGAGGGCTATGGGCTTGCGAACATGAAGGATCTGTAGCGCCTCCTGCTTGCTCCCCTACTTCGTCACCTGCTTGATCTCCTCCACGCGCAGGCTGCGCGTGTGGGCGATATGCGGCCAGCGCTGCCTCGAGAAGGGGGCGCAGATGGTGATGGGCATGAGGGTGATGAGGAAGAGCGGGAACGTGAAGCAGAACAACACCTTCTTCGCATTGCTGCAATAGATCTGCCCCCATTCCGTCTTCGTCGTAATGATCCCGATGATGAAGCATCCCGCATACCCGCTCAGCAGGAACTGGGCGAGGAAGGTCAGCACCTCCGGCAAGGGGATGCCTAGGATGATGTGCCAGGCGATGGCGGCGAGGTAGAACGCCAGCAGCCCCACTGACAGGATCGCGCCCATGAAGGTGCTTGCCAGCATGTCGAAGCAGGCGAAGCTCCTGCGCAGGAAGATGCCCTTTACCAAGGGCAGGAAATACAGCCGATAGCTCTGGAAGTAGCCCTTCACCCAACGGGTGCGCTGCTTCCACGAAACCTTGAAGCTCACGGGCTGCTCGTCGTAGATGATGGCGGTCGGGCAGTAGGCGATGCGCTCCCCCTGTGCCGTCATTGCCATCGTGAACTCGACATCCTCAGTCAGTGTGAAATAGTTCCACACGCCATACTCCCGGAAGATGTCGCTGTGCACGACAAAGCCCGTGCCCGAGCACTGTGCATTGCCCCCGATGATCTGCCTAGAATTGTTCAGGTACTTCGACTCGCGCAAAAACCAGAGCGCATAGCTGGCAGCGAGCCAGTTGTCCCCGTAGTTCTTGGAGTTCCGGTAGCAGGTCACGATCCGGTTGCCCGCACAGACTGCCTTGTTCATCTCCTGCAGGAAGCCGCGCTCCAGCAGGTTGTCCGCGTCGAGCACGAAGAACCCTTCATAGTCCCAGACCGTCCCGCCCTCCGTGACCTTGTCCAGCAGATAGTTCAGCGCAAAACCCTTGCCGATCTTCGTGCTGTCCCGGCGCTCCACGACGAACGCGCCCTTCCGGCGCGCGACATCCGCCGTGTTGTCCGTGCAGTTGTCGGCGATGATGTGGATGTCCACAAGGTGCTGCGGGTAATCCTGCTCGTGGATGCTGTCGATCAGCTGCCCGATGACCCCGGACTCGTTGCGCGCGCAGATGAGGATGGCGTAGCGCCTCGGGTCGGCTTCCGGAAAGGGCTTCACCCTGCGGAAGATGGAAATCGGGATATAATAGATCTGATAGGCGTATACCAAGAAGAATATAAGCCCGATGATGGAGTTCAGCATGCAGAATCTACTCAAAATCTTTGTCCTTTGCAGTGTTACGGTGTCCCCCGATTGGTTTCAATACCTTGCATGTCCCGCGGTCCCGGAACATGCAAGAATTATATCACACTGCCAGACTGATTATCTTAACGGATTCTTAAGCCTTCATTAAAGTTTTGTCGGATTTGGCGCGACCGCCAAAACACCTGCCCGGCGCAGCCCTTTCCGCAGTTCCGGGCCCACCGCAAGGATGGCGGCGATCTTGAACGCATCGCCCGGAAGGAAGGGGATGACCCCCGCGAACAAGGCGGCACCGAAACCCATGCCCGCCTGTGCGGCGAGCCATGCCGTGCCAGCTGCGTAGGCAAAGGCGAGCCCCAGCATCATACCGAACAGGTATGGCAGCCGCCTGCCCTGCCAGCGCTCCGCGAAGAAGCCGCAGATGAGCGCGAGCGCGATGAAGCCGATGAGGTAGCCGCCTGTCGGCCCCGCGAGTTTCTGCAGCCCACCGGAAAATCCGGAGAAGACGGGCACTCCGACGCAGCCGAGCAGGAGGTAGACAAGGTAGCTGACCGTCCCCGCTTTCCACCCGAGCAGCAGGGCGCTCAGGTAGAGAACCATGTTCGTGAACGAGA